>CALINB010000202.1 GCA_938045325.1 uncultured Rhodospirillales bacterium
CGCATCTTCGCGCGGCTGATGAAGACCCAATTCGTCCTCTTTTAATGGTTCGCCGAGTTGCCATTGACGAAAAATCAATGGCGAATTCTTTTGATCAACAACCGGCAGCGAACAGGTTAAACCCGCTTTACTCAGCTCAATCATGAGCGGCCTGATATCGATCTCATCGTGTATCGGCCAAAATCCCGACACAATGGTCATTTGATTTTGCTCGGCCAGCTTGCAAACAAGTGTTTTACCGTGTTGACAGACCAGACGCGTTGCCGCTGCCCGTTCCTTCGGAGGGAATTGCCGCCGCGCGTCTTGCGCCAGTTCGCGCAATGCCGCTTTATCGTGATTCGCATTCATGGGTTACTTATAACGGATCGGAAAGTCCGCTACAGAGATAGTTTAAAATTTTAAAACGGGCCACCGGACCGTCGGCTTGTGTATCCTTCTGCGGCCTACGTAAACGTAGGTGGGCGCCATATACCGAGCCCACGAGCCCGGCAGGGACAGCTCCCGAGAGATCGACATTGGCCCCAGGGATAAAGAACCAAACAAATCCGGCAGCACCGTCAATATATACTTAAGTCTGTTCGAGCGCTTGAGCAATATGTTCAATGCGCCGGACAAATTTAGAGATATTTTTCTGATATTGATCACGGTCGATTTCAACGTCATCGGCACCCTTACCGCCGGACCGTGCCGTTTCCAATTCAGAATAGGCATCCGACAGCTCATCGGCTACCAACAAACTGACCATGACCAAGAGCCGCGTATGATCGACTTGCCCGACGGCAGCGACCAACTCTTGAATTCGATTATCAACGTAAGACGCTAAACGTGACAAATGGGCTTCTTGCCCATCGTCACAGGCGATCGGATATTTCCGGCCATTAATCGTTACAGTCACTTGCGCCATAAGTTCAGACCTCCAGCACTGTTTTCAATCGGTCGATCACGCCATCCAGTTTTTTCGCTACCGCATCGTTTGCTTCACGCAGGGCCCTGTTTTCATCCTGCAGTGACGAATTCTCGTCTTGATTATTCGATGCGGCCGTTTTTTGCCGTTCTATTTTTTGAGCAAGCGCCCTTTGCGCCTCCTCCAAGCGATTAACTGCTTGGTCGAGCGTTTCCCACGACTCTTGCAGCTGAGACGGTTCCGTCACATTTCTTTCCGCCATCGGCTGTGATCCATCGTTGATTACCCAGGGGTCCGATGGCGGCAGAATATGACCACCGCATGAACGGCGTCAACCGACCCTCGCTTTTGGCTTATATTAGAAGGCTTCACCATGAGATTGGAATTATCCATATGGATGAGGAACTTGGCTCGTTTTTTACGGCCTGCAGCGCCTTGGGCTTGCCCGGAATCGCGGCCTTAAAAGGCGTCAGATCGATGAAATTCGCCCAAATTAACGACGAAGGCATTGAGGTTAAGCGCTACGAATGGTAGTTCCCTGTGACCTGATCAAACAATTCCCGCAAGGACATTTCACGGAAACACCCCTTGCATTTAACACCAGACTTGGAGGACGGAGAGAAGCATGACGGTTCGCGTTGGGATTAATGGATTTGGCCGTATCGGCCGGTTAGCACTTCGAGCAATTATCGAATCGGGCCGCAAGGACATCGAGGTCGTCGGCATCAACGACTTAGGCCCTGTCGATGCAAATGCTCACCTTTTGAAACATGACACAGTACACGGCAATTTGCCGGGTGATGTCAAAGTCGATGGTAATACGATCGACGCCGGCATGGGTCCGATGAAAGTGTTCGCCGAACGTGATCCGAAACAATTGCCGTGGGGCGACTTAAACGTCGATATCGTTTATGAGTGCACCGGTATTTTTGCCGACCTCGAAAAAGCATCGCAACACTTAACGGCAGGCGCCAAAAAAGTTTTGATTTCCGCTCCGGCGTCAGGTGTCGAACTGACCGTTGTTTATGGCGTTAACCACGACAAGTTGACGCCGAACCACACGGTCGTTTCAAACGCATCATGCACGACCAATTGCCTGGCACCGGTTGCCGATGTCCTAAACAAAGCAATCGGCATCGAAAAAGGCTACATGACCACGGTGCACTCCTATACCGGTGATCAACGCTTGGTCGATACGCTACATAGTGACATGCGCCGCGCCCGCTCGGCGGCGTTGAATATGATCCCGACATCGACGGGTGCTGCCCGCGCCGTCGGCCTCGTATTGCCGGAACTCAACGGCAAGCTCGATGGCACCGCAATCCGGGTCCCGACACCAAACGTATCGATGATCGATTTTAAAGTGGTCACGAAAAAAGACACCACCCCGGACGAAGTGAACGCGGCCATGAAAGAAGCCTCCGATGACCGTTTGAAAGGCGTCCTCGGGTACTTCGATGGGCCTTATGTCTCGGGTGATTTTAATCACAATCCGCTCAGCTCTTGCTTCGATGCAACCCAAACGCAGGTTGTTGAAGGCAACATGGTGCGGGTCCTGTCCTGGTATGACAACGAATGGGGTTTTTCAAACCGCATGTCAGATACGGCCATGGCCATGTCGAACGTCGGCTAACGCCGTCTGCGCTAAGACGAAATATGAAGCGGGGCCTTGGCAGCAAGGCCCCGTTTTCTTTTCACGCGTCTATTTTCATGTCAGGCTAGAGCCATGACCGAAAAGAAAACAATCGAACCAATTATTATCGTTCACGATCTCGAACAAGCGACAGCGGCATTACAGGCCGCAGCGGCGCTTCAACAAACCATCACGTTGCAAAGCGCTCCCGAAGCGGCGGCATATTTTAGCCCACCTGTATTCCGCGCCATGATTGAACAAGCCGCCGCCGCCGTACCCGATGCCAAACACACCGCCATCCTCGATTGCGGCGATCAAACCGGCCTCGCGATGAATGCCTTGCGCCACGGCGTTCAGGGCATTCGAATTGATTGCGGCGAAGACGTTTTCGCCAAACTTGTCGGCATAGCCAAACAAACCGGCGCCTATGTTCGACCTTATGATGATGCGCCCGCTCTCGACCTCAATATGGTCGAAGACGTGACAACCGCTTGCCGAGACTGGCTTGAGGGCATAAAAGCGACACCGCTATGAACAACGACGACCAAAACACCTGCCGTCTTTATTTAATTACACCTCCCCGCCTTGAGCCCACTGCGTTTTCCGACACGCTGGCACAAGCTCTCGATGCGGGTGATGTCGCAGCCGTTCAATTACGATTGAAAGATGTCGATGATGATGCGATTTGCCGTGCCGCCGAAGTTCTGGCCCCGATCGCTCAATCACGTGACGTGGCATTTATTATGAACGACCGGCCGGACCTTGCCCAAAGAACAGGATGCGATGGTGTGCATGTCGGCCAACAAGACGCTTCTTACAAAGACGCCCGTGCATTACTCGGCCCGTCTGCCATCGTTGGTGTGACCTGCCACGATTCAAGGCATTTGGCCATGGAAGCCGGCGATCAAGGTGCGGACTATGTCGCCTTTGGTGCTTTTTTCCCGACGGATACGAAGGAGACCCAGCACAAGCCCGATCCAGAGATCCTCACCTGGTGGAGCGAAGCAACGACCGTTCCGTGCGTCGCCATCGGTGGGATCACGGTTGAGAATTGCCCGCCGCTGGTGTACGCCGGGGCTGATTTTTTATCGGTGATCTCGGGCGTTTGGAACTATCCCGACGGCCCCGCTGCAGCGGTGCAGGCCTTTAACAAGTGTTTTGAAGGCTGAGGTGCGGCGGGTTTTCACCTGTCACGGCAATAAGCGCCCCCGCACCGTTTGCTTCAATGTGAGCAACCTGTTAGTTTCCGCGCCGCTAACCTGGGTCCCCTTACAATGATATGGTTTGATTATGAAACTTAACGGAAACGCCATTCGCCCTGGCATGATTATCGAGCATCAAAACCGTTTGTGGCGCGCCGTGCGGATTCAGCACACGCAGCCCGGTAAAGGCGGCGCTTATCTGCAAGTCGAGTTGAAAGACATCCGCGACGGTACAAAGCTGAACGACCGGTTTCGGTCTTCGGAAACGGTTGAACGCGTCCGCCTTGATCAAAAGGCCTACCAATTTCTCTACGCCGATGGCGATATGTTCACGTTTATGGACAATGAAACCTATGATCAGATTTCCCTCAACAAAGACATCATCGGTGAAGATCAGGTTTGCTTCCTACAAGAAGGCATGGAAGTGACCATCGAATCCTATGAAGACAGCCCAATCGGCGTTCAACTGCCCGACTCGGTCGTCTTGACCGTAACCGAAGCCGACGCAGTCATAAAAGGCCAGACGGCAGCGTCTTCTTATAAACCGGCTGTCCTTGAAAACGGTGTCAAAACGTCCGTACCGCCGCACATCGAAACAGGCACACGGATTGTCGTCAGCACGGCGGACGGTTCCTACGTCGAACGCGCTAAGGATTAGGATTTTTTATTATGCCCGCCGGTCGTTCAGCGGTCCTCAACGTGATGGTACAGACCGCCCAAAAGGTCGGTCGGCGTTTAGTGCGGGATTTCGGCGAAGTCGAACATCTGCAAGTTTCAAAAAAAGGACCGGCCGATTTTGTCAGTGCGGCCGACCGGGCGGCGGAAAAAATCCTCGTTGAGGAGCTGCAAAAAGCCCGGCCGAAATATTCATTCCTTCTTGAAGAACGTGGCGTGATCGAAGGCACTGATTCATCGAACCGCTGGATCATCGATCCGCTCGACGGCACGTCGAATTTTTTGCACGGCATCCCGCACTTTGCCATCTCCATTGCGCTGGAACGCGATAACGAAATTTTTGCCGGCGTGATTTACAACCCGGTCGTCGACGAACTTTATACTGCCGAAAAAGGAACCGGTTCGTTTCTGAACGGCCGCCGGCTCCGCGTATCGGCACGCCGCGACATGGATCAAGCATTATTCGCGACCGGCATCCCCTTTAAAGGCGCTAAAGATCACCCTGAATTTCTGAAACAACTTGAGGCCGTCATGTCGGTATCGGCGGGCATTCGGCGATTCGGTGCCGCATCGCTCGATCTTGCTTATGTTGCAGCCGGGCGCTTCGATGGTTTTTGGGAAACCGCCTTGCAGCCTTGGGATATTGCTGCGGGAATCGTTTTGGTCCGTGAAGCCGGTGGATTCGTCACGGAGATCGACGGTGGCGGCAATATACTAGATAGCGGCAGCATACTCGCCGCAAACGATGCCCTGCATCCTGCCCTGGGACGGCTTCTGCGAGAGACCGCGGAAAATTAACCATAAATTCCAGTTAACCGGCTGTTTCGATACGCGAAAACCGCCGCAATCCTTAAGCAAACCGGTTGTGTGCCAAGCCCCCCTTGGTTATGTTGAG
>CALINB010000203.1 GCA_938045325.1 uncultured Rhodospirillales bacterium
AGCGGTCGTTGTTCTGTTCAGAGGCGGTTTGCCACTCGAGCTTCACGCCTTCATTAACCGACTTCGCGCTGAACGCGGTGAGTTCAACCGGAAGCGAATTGCTGTTGTCGCTGCCAATCGCGAATTGTGAGAAGGTGTTGAACGGCACAACACTTTCAAGGTTGCTTCCAACAATCGCGCCGCCGAGGTCTTGCCAAGGCTGAGTTGAATTGCTTCGCTTCAAGACGCGCAAGGCAGAAGGATTTTGAACGCCTGCAAGTGCCGAAAGCGGGACACTCACTTTGCCATTCGCAAAAACAATACCCGGTGCAGAGACTTCCCAGTAATAACGGCTCACAACGGCGACGCCCGGAGGAAGTGGCAGAACGGGCGTTGGCACAACTTCTTGCAAGTAATTGACATTCACGGGTGCGGTTGTCAAAACATTCGCCGTGAAGGTGAAGTTCGTGCCTGTGAAAGTTGTGGTGCTATTGCCTGTCGCGGGCGTTTGGCTGTTTGAAGTAACCACTTGCGCTTGAACAATGCGACCACTTCCGGCTTCGGGATAACGCGAGGCGGTGATATTGCCCGCCAAATTATTGACGATGTGGTTTTGAAGGGCGGCTTGATAAGTAATGCCAAGCGTCGTGTAAGGCAAGCCTCTGAACGGATAGCCGTCGCCGCCTGCGCTGTTCGGATTGGAGGTTGTCGGGCGCGCAAGGAAGTCAATCGTTGCGACAGTAATGCCAGGACCGGGCACGACTTGACCGTTGCGAATGATAACGATAGAATCTTCGCCAGTTTGCGATAAAATCACGGCTTCGCGCACGCGTTCGCCTTCACGGTTGCTAACTGCCAAGCCTGTTGTGTCGACTTGAATGCGCGGCGGATAGAGGGTCGCGTCCATACCCAAAACCACACGCATGCCTGCAATTTGCGCGAAACGACCATCAACATTGGCAATGCGTGAATAAGCATTTTCAAGAATTTCTTTGAACTGCGCACGCGGAACATTCGGCACAATTGTCAGAAAGTTGAGGAACGGTGCGATGTCGAAAGTGTTTTGCGCCGTGATGTTACCTGCGGGAATCACATTGTCGTTACGAATTCCGCCGCCATTTTGAAGAGCGACTGCGGGCAACGGCAAGCCAAAGTTTGGTGCAAGTCGGCGTGCTTCGGCAAGGTGAGCATCAGCGAGCAAGTTGCCTTGATTGGTTTCGCGGGTGCGAATTGGATTGCGTCGACCTTCAAGATTGACTTGACTGACACCGAGTACCGTTGCCGCAAGTTGCGCTTGGAAGTTGGCAACCGGCGTTACGACATTTTGAAGCAAGCCGGGTTCGGGTTGCACGGCGTCGGGCGCGACACGCGAGACGCGCACCGGTCCACTATTTGCTGTATCAATGCTCACCAAATTTCCGTTGCCATCAAACTCGATGCTCAAACGAGCCACATAGCGATAGTCGCCTTGCGCGGTGATTACAGGAATCTGCGTGTTGTTGGCATTTCGGAGGGTGCTCGGATACGGTCCGCGAATCACATCGCCCGGAACTAACAGCGCACCTGCATTTGCGAGCACTTCGCTGCCGCCGCCTGCAATCGCAACATCGATGCTATCAGCGTCGGTGAGTTGTGAAATCAAAAGTGAATCTTCGGTAATGCTTTGAAGGTGGCTGACGAGAATAATTTTATTGACGCCTTGTAAGCGGAGCAGAGCGGCTTCAGCTTGAACGGCGGGACGAACTTGATTGACAATCACGTTGCGCGGGCTGGAAATCGCCGCCAAGCGTTCCGTTGTCGCACCAATCACGCCAATACGCTCGCCACGGCGGTTAATCACAGCACTCTTCGCAAGACGGTTTTGAGTCACCAAATTTTGAAGCACGGGCTCGTTGCTGAAATCAAGGTTTGCGGAAATGAACGGCACAGCAGGATTTTGAACGGTGTTGATAATTTTCGCAAGCGTATCAGGACCGAAATCAAAATCGTGATTGCCAAGCACAATCGCGTCGTAATTGAGCGAATCAAGTGCGATGCCATCAAACGAAATGCCCGTGTTCGTGCTTGCCGCGAAAGCCGTGCCTGCAAGAATGTTGTCGCCTGCGGAAAGCATGATGAAGTCGTTGCCCGTGCTGTTGGCGCGTCGCTTTAAGCTATCGGCAACGGTTTTGAAGTGCGCCACACCGCCGAAGTTCGCCAATGCGCCCGTGCCTGCGGCGACAAGGCGCGATTCGCCGTCGTTGTTATGAAGCACGGAAAGGAAGAAGCGTTGTTGAAGGTCGGTGGTCTCAAACGGAATAATTTGATAGCCAAAAGAAGTGATGTTAATCGTGTTTGGCGAGGCAAACTGCGACATCACTCCAACAAAGGTAACCTGTCTCGTCGGAATCGGTGTGCCATTGACGAGTGTGGTATCTATGCTGCCTGTGCGAAGCGTATCAATAAAGCCGGTTGGGTCGGTAATTCGGTAACTCGTGTTCCCGACAAAGTTTCCCGATGCACCGATGAAACTCATGTTTTTAATGCGAACAAGTTTGCATTCGTAGGCTTCACCGTTTTGAACCATTTCTTGAATGGTAATCGTGACGGGGTCAGGCAAAGGATTGTTACGCGAGAGAACCGTAAAGGTGAATCCTGTTGCCACAACACCCAACTGTGTGAGGTTGTTGAAGTCAGCACGGCGACCACGCACGCGAAGCCTGTCGCCGCTTCTAATTTTGCCCGCATTGATGGAATCGCGGAACGCTCCCGATGCTTGAAAAACGGCAATGCCGCCCGTTGTATCTTGCA
>CALINB010000204.1 GCA_938045325.1 uncultured Rhodospirillales bacterium
TGTTTGTCGTGAAGCGAGCCGGGCGCTGATGGATTTATCCGTAAACGATAACATTGCACTCGGTTTTGGTATTTTAACGTGCGATACAAAACAACAAGCCGAAGAACGGGCGGCGACCGGTGGACGCAATAAAGGTGCCGAAGCAGCACAGGCATGCCTTCGAATGATTGAGCTTAAACAATCATTTCACCAATAATAATTTCACGCGGATATTAAAATGACGGAAAACAAAAAAAACGGCAAAAACCAAAGTGGCCGTCACCGCAGTGTTGCGAGGCTTTCAAGCGTGCAAGCGCTTTATGAAATGGCTATTCGAGATGCCGCCGTTGATGATGTCTTGAAAGAATTTTCATCTCAACGTTGGAAAGGTGCCGATGAAGAACAATCTGAACCATTAGCCAAACCCGATGTCCGTTTTATGGGTGAACTCGTGAGGGGGGTAAGAGAACGTTCCCAAGATTTGGAGTTAATCATTAAAACCGTTCTCGATAAAAACAATACGTGGGAAAGGTTCGAGGTTTTATTGCAAACGATTTTGCGGGCCGGCGCATACGAGTTACTGGAACGCGTCGAAATTCCCGCACGCGTCATCATCAACGAATATCTCGAAGTAACACACGCATTTTTTGCCGAGCGAGAGGCGTCATTGGTTAATGGCATTCTCGATAAACTTGCTAAGAAACTACGGGCTGACGAACTGGACTCATCCAATGCAAGCGCCAATATCGATGGATGAACGTCATGACAAAATCCTCACAGAAGGGGCCTCATTTTAGCACCGATGAATTTGGCCTGATCGCCGAATACTTCGCCCCACTTGCAAAATCGCCGGGTGCCCTGGGCCTTCTTGATGACGGCGCTATTCTACAACTAGAACCCGATCAAGAACTTGTCATGACGGCGGATATGATCGTTAGCGGTGTTCACTTTCTACCTTCTGCCCAAGCGGAAGAAATCGCCATCCGGTTGTTGGCCGTCAATGTATCCGACTTAGCCGCCATGGGCGCGGCCCCCATCGGTTATCTCTTGTCGGTGGCTCTAACAGATGAACAGGACGGTAATTGGCTGGCCCGGTTTTCAAAACGCCTTGAGCGTGACCAGCAGAACTACGATATGGTGTTATTGGGTGGTGATACGGTTTCGACACCCGGGCCACTCACCTTAAATGTCACGGCATTCGGCAGCGTTCCAAAAGGCCAGGCTTTACAACGGTCTCATGCTCAGCCAGGGGATGCCATCTATGTTTCCGGCACCATTGGCGATAGTGCCTTGGGGTTAATGGCGCTGCAAAATCAATTGCCGGATATCGGCGAAGGCATTTCTACGGCATTAATTGAGCGGTTTCAAAATCCACAACCGCGCGTTGCTTTGGGACAATCTTTACGCGGCATAGCCGGCGGTGTCGCGGATATTTCAGATGGCTTGCTGGCCGATCTCGGCCATATCTGCAAAGCATCAAACACAGGCGCAACATTATTTGCCGGTGAAATTCCCTTATCGGCAGCGGCCCGAACGGTGTTGGAGAAAGCCCCAAACTTGATCGATAGCGTTTTATCCGGCGGTGACGATTACGAACTCATTTTCACGATTTCAGGCGAATCACAGCATCAATTCGATCAATTACAGAACACATCCGCTCTTCCTTTAACTCAAATCGGCGAAATATCCGCAGGTTCAACCGTCGAAGTCAGGGCCGAAAATGGCGAAAATATTGACGTAAAATCAAGAGGTTACTCGCATTTTTAAAGTACAATGCCGACAAGCCGCTTTGACCGCGATTATGAAACGGAAATAATGTCCACAATACGCAACATAACCGTTATGAGCCTTTTCCAATGAAAAAACTCGTTATTGCCTTTGTTGCTATCATTTTGATTGCAGGCGGAACCTTTGGCGCGCTTAAGTTTCTTAAGCTAGGCCCGTTTGCCGATAAGAGTGCACAGGAGGCAAATAAGCCAAAACCAATCGAACCGCCGCGGTTTATCGACATGCCGCAACTCAACGTGCCGATATTCGCCCAGGACAAAGTGGCCGGTACCGTTCTCATTCAATTAAAGTTGGAGACGGTGGGGACAGCTAACGAAGCCAAGGTTAATCGTATCCTGCCTCGCCTCAATGATGCTTTCTTACGCGAGCTCCACACTTTCATCCCACGCCTGCTTCAAAAAACACAACGTTTAGATGTATTTATCCTGAAAAGACGCCTGCAGATGGTGAGCGACCGCGTAGTCGGAAAAGGCGTTGTCAGCAATGTTTTAGTCCAATCGGTCACGAATTCGGCAAAACAGTGATTCAAAACTGGACGATATGAACCGGGTTCGTTATCAGAGGGAAATAACAATCGAAAGACCAGTCATAAAAGGGGAATATTGATGATTACCGATCTCCAAATCGCGATTATTGCTTGCGGTATTCTAGCATTACTGTACGGCATCTATGCCATTCGTGCGGTGAATTCGGCGCCTGCCGGTAATGAACGTATGCAAGAAATAGCCGCGGCCATTCAAGAAGGGGCCCGGGCCTACCTCAATCGTCAATACCGAACTATTGCCGCAGTCGGCATCGTGATCGGATTATTGTTGGGCTGGCGTTTGGGCTTGCCTGTCGCGATCGGTTATTTCATCGGCGCTATTCTGTCCGGTGCCGCCGGTTATATCGGCATGAACGTTTCCGTGAAAGCCAACGTTCGCACTGCTGAAGCAGCACGAACCAGCGGCCTGGAAGGCGGACTGGACATTGCTTTTAAATCGGGGGCGATTACCGGCATGCTGGTTGTCGGCTTGGCACTCCTCGGCGTCGCTGTCTATTACGTGATCTTGCTGAACCTGTTCGATACATCGACAACGGCCGGCATGCGCCATTTGCTGGAAGCCTTGGTTGCCCTTGGTTTCGGTGCGTCATTGATTTCGATTTTTGCCCGTCTTGGCGGCGGTATCTTTACGAAAGGTGCTGATGTCGGTTCAGATTTGGTCGGTAAAATTGAAGCCGGCATTCCTGAAGATGATCCCCGCAACCCCGGTGTGATTGCCGATAACGTCGGTGACAATGTCGGTGACTGTGCCGGCATGGCAGCCGACTTATTTGAAACCTATGCCGTGACCGTCGTCGCAACGATGTTGCTCGGTGCCATCTTCTTCACCGGAGAAGCACAAACTCAAATGATGATGTATCCATTGCTAATCGGTGGTGTCTGCATCGTTGCATCGGTCATCGGAACATTCTTTGTCAAACTTGGCGAGAGCAAAAGCATCATGGGCGCGCTCTACAAAGGGTTCATCGTGTGCACGATTGTATCGGCAGCTCTCATTGCCGGCGTGACCTGGTGGTTCTTAAAGTTTGATGTCGCCATCGCCATGGGCGGTAAAACAACCGTTAATGGCATGCAGTTGTTGATCAGCGCCTTTACCGGACTCGGTGTGACCGGCCTGATTATTTGGATTACAGAATATTATACGGGTACGCCGTATCGCCCGGTGCAAAGTGTTGCGAAATCATCGGTCACAGGTCACGCCACGAATATCATTCAAGGCCTGGCCATCTCGATGGAAGCAACGGCACTACCGGTGTTGGTTATCTGTGCCGGGATCATTATTTCCTATATCTCTGCCGGTCTTTTCGGCTTAGCGATTGCGGCAACGACCATGCTCTCATTGGCCGGAATAGTGGTTGCTCTCGATGCATACGGTCCTGTTACGGATAATGCCGGCGGGATCGCCGAAATGGCCGAATTGCCGGACGATGTCCGCAATACGACCGATGCGCTTGATGCCGTCGGCAATACCACGAAAGCGGTCACGAAAGGCTATGCGATCGGATCGGCCGGTCTTGGGGCGTTGGTTTTGTTCGCTGCCTACACGCAAGATCTGAAGCACTATTTTCCGAATGTGAATGTTACGTTTGAATTGCAAGACCCGTATATCGTTGTCGGATTGTTTATCGGTGGGCTGTTGCCGTTCCTGTTCGGCTCTATGGGCATGATGGCCGTGGGGCGGGCCGGCGGCGAACTTGTCGTCGAAATCAGACGCCAGTTCAGAGAAATCCCCGGCATCATGGAAGGCACAGCAAAACCCGAATACGGCAAATGTGTCGATATGCTGACCAAAATTGCCATTAAAGAAATGATTGTTCCGTCCTTATTGCCGGTCCTCGCACCGGTCGTGATGTACACGGTGATATATCTGGTTGCCGGTCAATCGGCCGCTTTCTCGGCTGTCGGCGCCATGCTGCTTGGCACGATCGTGACTGGGCTATTTGTAGCCATTTCCATGACGTCGGGCGGCGGTGCCTGGGATAACGCTAAAAAATACATCGAGGATGGCAACTACGGCGGCAAGGGGTCGGAAGCCCATCATGCCGCGATCACCGGCGATACGGTTGGCGATCCTTATAAGGATACGGCAGGCCCCGCGATCAATCCGATGATTAAAATCATCAACATT
>CALINB010000205.1 GCA_938045325.1 uncultured Rhodospirillales bacterium
CCGGTCGAACTATCCAACGCTTTTTGGATCGTCGCAAACGGTGCGCCTGATGTGCCGGCGTTCGTATCGCTCCCGGTCGATGCATCAACATAGTATTCGCTCATTAAACTGGCTCCCATCTGGTTTCAACGTCCGGGTCGAGCGAAACCGTATCTTCTGGAAAGGTGTCAACATCGCCCGACCATAACCAAGCCGATTCGTTTACGTGGTCATGGTAAATCAAAAATATTCGCTTAACGTCATCGCTTCGACTGATCGCCTGCACGCATCGAATCGTACCGACAACTTGAATGATAACGATGCCGCCAATGTCAACTTCTTGCTCCAAAGGCAATGGCGTATTGCATAAATAGCTTTTGCTCATTACCCGTGTATCCTTTTTAGTTGCTCGTGTAGCTTTTCGGTCGCCTGGAAAATCTCGATTTCTTGCAATGGCTTTTTGTCTGGTAGATTTTCGACCGCATCGGCCAACGCTTCAACGATCGAAACCATTCTATTAATGCGATCAACTTTATCTTGCCCGGTGCCGATGCGTTTACGCCTGCGCCTGGCCGCTTTCTTTTTGCTCGCCATCAGTTGCCCTTCTTAACTTTGATCGTCAATGTTACCTCGGTAACAGTGCTGGCCGAATCGACCTCGAATCCTAACACGTCACCGGCTGCAATGGTATTTGTCCAACCGGTCAACGTTTCATCCTTCGAACGCTGTGCGCTTGATAATGTCGCCGGATTGCTTCCGGTAATGCTGTTTGCGTTGGTTGGTATTGCATCGGCTGCTTTCCATATATCAATTACGATCGAGCCGCTTTGATCCGCTGCAACTTCTACGCTTTCAATCTCGCCACTGTATGGAACGGTCGGAAACTTACCCAACGCACCGGCGGTGATCGCGCTGCCCGCGCCGTCGATGGTCAACGTGATTGCCGTAATTGCCGCTTGCGAACTGTCTACATTGTGGCGTACCAGGTGCGCGGTTAATCGCCTTACATCGTTCGAGGTGCCGGCATGCGCTTCGGCTTCGCTCATTACTGCGACCTGGTTATTATATGCCGTTTCGATTTCGGCATCTGTCGGGTTGACTTCTGCACCGGCTTCGATCCCGTCCAGCTTGCTGCCATCCGTTGCAACGTCGCGACCATCAACCGTACCAGATACGCCGATATTGCCGGTCACGTCTAACGCTTCGCTCGGTGTAGAATTAAGAATGCCAACTTTATCCGCGCTTGCGTCCATGTGTAAAACGCTGTTTTGCGTATCGCCATCAAGTATAAAATCCCAATCCTGATTCATCGGATTGTGCGTCACGGCTGCATCGTAAATGTAAAACCGCTTTGTACCTGCCGGGTTGATCATTAGATCGGCACCGACGATTGTGCCATCGTCAATGTACATGTTGCCCATGTCAACCGCGCCGGCATCGATCGTACCGGATGCAGTAAGCCCTGCAACGCCTGTCAAATTGTTCGAATCGTCGCAGGTAATGCCGCTGGCCTGTACGCCCTTCGCGCCGCCATCGCCTTTGACAATCGCATTGTCTGCAATGTTGCTTGCGGCTGATACGTCACCGCCGCCGGCGATTGTATCCCATGTTACGCCTTCCGGGTCGGTGCTGTCTGCTTTTAAAAATTGCCCGTCCGATCCGATCGGCAAACGTACAAAATCAGATCCATCATATACCAACAAATCGCCCAGGGTCGTACCGGTCGAATCCTGTATGTACCGCGCATCGGATTCGGTTTTTGTGTAGTAACCTGGCGTTACTGTAGGATTAGCAGGTGCATCGCCTATGCTCGACCACCGCACATCGACCGGCTCGGCTAATGTCGTCAGGATCTCGCCGCCGGTCGCGGTCAATTCGATCTCAAGCCATGCCTCGCGGTATTCGTAATCCTGCAGGAAATCATCGAGATTGCTTGTGCTTAGATCGATCTCAAAATAGGCGGCCCCGGCTGCTCCGTCTGTAATCGTCCAGGATTCGGTCAATGCCAGAAATGGCTCGGTGGCTGACTGTTCAAACCGCTCTTTTATGCCGGCGGTCAATGTCGTGCCTGCCGGGATCGAGTACGTTGAAAAGGTGCCGTCACCATAATCCTGCTCGACGCAAGACAACGTAAACCGGATCGTATCGCCTAGAAACAAGCGCAACTTTTTAGCTGATATTGCTTTGCCGTCGTCATCAACAAAGATGCCGTTTGTTGTATCTAGTCCGATCTGATAGTTGCGTAGTGCGCTCATTGAAAACCTTTATTAAAGCGCGATTTGTCCGCTGTTTCGATCAACTCGGTGCGGTAAAGTTTTTGCGGAATACGATGTTGCCGTGTACCTGGTAGGCATACGTTCCGTCTGCATCGCTACAATCAATCGACAAATTCGCGCCCTGCGACGGGTCAACCGCATAATTCCCATAGTATGCGCTTGTATATGTTGCCGCTGTATTGCCGGTCGTTGTTGTTATATCGGCGATTGCGTCCTGCGTTTCTGCCGTATCCAAAAAACTTTGATCCCGAAATATAACGAAATCGCGCACGTCAACATCTGTTCCGGTCGGTACGTCGGTGAACTGGTATTGACCACGCGCCCGCGTACCGCTCCAACTCACACCGCTAAAACTCTTTGTTACGCTGCCAGTAATGCGCGTACTACTGGCCAAACCTGACCATGTACTAGGCCACGTCGATTGAAAACTGGCCAACGTAGCCGCGCAC
>CALINB010000206.1 GCA_938045325.1 uncultured Rhodospirillales bacterium
AATCCGCGAATACCAATCTTTCACTTCGCTATAGTCTTCCCACGGTATGTCGTCCAAATAATCGACCGCCGAAATATGCGCGGCGGCAGCGATATCGGCGAGAGAGAAATGATCGCCGGCAAGCCATTTACGGCGCTCGACAAGATAGGTCATGTAATCCAGGTGGATCGGCAGATTGGCAAAACCGGTCCTGATCACCTGCGCATCCGGTTGACCGAGACCGAGAAATTTTTTCATGACCTTCTCACCGACGAGGTTTTCGGTCACCTCGCGGTTGAATTTACGGTCAAACCACGACACCACGCGGCGCACTTCGGCACGCACTATAGGGTGTGATCCGATCAAGGGCGTTTCCGGTTGAATATCTTCCAGGAATTCACAAATGACATCGCTGCCGGAGATCGCCGTATTATCGGCCTCGACCAATACAGGCACATCGCCGGCCGGGTTGAGGACCAAAAAAGCATCTCGCCGTTCCCAGACGTTTTCCACCCGCATTTCGAAATCGAGCTTTTTCTCGTTTAATACGATTCGAACTTTGCGGCAAAAGGGTGAGAGCCAGAGGTGATAAAGTGTCCGCATGGCCGCCCTTATAATGGATTTCGGCGCTTTGTCATAGCGTACGAGTCGGTCCAAAAAAGCCTGAAATCACCGGTCAATCACCATGATGTCATTGGACGTGAGCGCTGAGGCTTTATAGTCTTGCAATTGAACACGGTCACCGGGCTTGCAGCCTATACGTTTTAAGGAACTCATTATGCTGATTAAAGTCAAAAAAGCTTCCGATATCCGGCCTTCGGACATCACCCCTGAATCCGTCTACCTGGACCGGCGGCGCTTCCTCAGCAAGAGCGCTTTAACCCTTGGCGGGGCGGCGGCAGGTTTAACCGCCTCATCCCTGCTGCTGCCCGGCACGGCCGAAGCGATAACACCCAAAAAGGCCTTTAAGAATATCGTTAAAAGCAAATATTCCATTAAAGACAACCCGACAACGTTCAAATCCGTCACGTCGTACAATAACTTTTACGAATTCGGCACCGACAAAAGTTCACCCGCTATGTTTTCCCGGAAGTTCAAAACCAAACCTTGGAAAATTACGATTGAAGGAGAAGTCGGCAAGCCGGGCACGTATGACTACGAAGACATCATTAAACCCCATCAGCTTGAAGAGCGGATTTACCGTTTTCGCTGCGTGGAGGCCTGGTCGATGATTATCCCCTGGGTCGGCATTCCGTTAGGTGACGTCTTAAAACGTTTCGAACCGACATCGAAAGCGAAGTTCGTAGCTTTCGAAACCCTGTACGATCCGAAACAAATGCCGGGACAAAAACGCGGCATTTTGGAATGGCCTTACCGTGAAGGCTTGCGCATTGATGAAGCCATGCATCCCTTAACGATCCTCGGCGTCGGTATCTTCGGCCGGGAAATGCCGAATCAAAACGGTGCGCCGATCCGCCTTGTCGTACCGTGGAAATACGGTTTTAAAAGCATCAAATCCATCGTCAAAATCCGCCTTACGGAAAAAATGCCGCCAACCAGCTGGAACATGGGCGCGCCAAGTGAATACGGGTTTTACTCGAACGTGAACCCCGAAGTATCACACCCGCGTTGGAGCCAAGCCAAGGAACGGTTAATCGGCAACTTTCTCAAACACAAAACCCTGATGTTCAACGGCTATGCCGACGAGGTCGCTTCGCTATATACTGGCATGGATCTTCGCAAACACTTCTGATCCGGCGAGTAATCCAGTTAACGATGGTTTCCGATCGAACACTTCGTGTCGTCATTAAGCCCGTTGTTTTTTCAATTTGCTTGGTGCCGTTGGCCCTGCTGGTATGGCGCGGCCTCAATGACGGTCTCGGGGCTAATCCGATTGAAGCATCGAACCGGTTTCTCGGCGATTGGGCGCTGCGCTTCATCCTCATTGCGCTGGCCGTTACACCGATCCGGATTATGACCCGTTGGAACCCAATTATGCGGTTTCGCCGCATGATGGGCCTCTTCGCGTTTGCCTATGTCGTCCTGCACTTAACGAGTTATGTCGCCTTGGATCAATTTTTCGATTGGCCGGCCATTTGGAAAGACATCATCAAACGCTGGTACATCACTGTCGGCATGACTGCTTTCGTATTGCTCATTCCCCTGGCGGTGACATCGACGAAAGGCTGGATTAAACGGATCGGCGGCAAAACATGGCAAAACCTGCATAAGCTGGTCTATCCGGCGGCCATCCTCGGTGTGTTTCATTTTTATATGATGATCAAAGCGGATTTTACCGAACCGATCATCTATGGCGTGATCCTGGCCATCCTGTTCGGTATCCGCATCTTTGAATCTATTCGGAAAAGAAAACCCCGAACAGCCTGATCATAAATACTTAATGCGCCGTATCCCAATTCGGCCCCATGCCGGTATCCACCGTCAACGGGACATCGAGATGAGCCGCGCCTTCCATCACCTCGCGCACAAGGGCTGCTGTATCATCGGCCTCTTTTTTCGGCACTTCGAAAATCAGCTCATCATGCACCTGCAAAAGCATCTTCGCCTTGAGCTTCTTTTTCGCCAGCGCTTCGGGCAATCGAATCATGGCGCGCTTGATGATATCGGCGGCCCCACCCTGAATGGGCGCATTGATCGCCGCCCGTTCGGCAAAGTTCCGCCGCGCCGGGTTTTTGTCTTGAATACCGCCCGCATGACAACGCCGGCCAAACAACGTGGTGACATAACCTTCCTTGCGTGCGGTATCGACGGTGCGGGTCATGTAGTCGCTAATACCCGGGTAGCGTTTGAAATAGGCATC
>CALINB010000207.1 GCA_938045325.1 uncultured Rhodospirillales bacterium
CAGAGCTGCAAAATCATACGTTGCAATGGTAAACACATCGCTTAGGGATTGATGCTCTTCGTGATTTAAATCCTGAATTTGAGCATACGGATTGCGGTAGTCATCGAATACGGAGAGATCGAAGCCGGCAATATCACGAACCGGATTGACCCGCCTTAAGACCGGCAGCGATACCAGCTTGCCTTTGACCGTTGCCGAACCCGGAATTACTTTAGCGCTGGGGACCGCCAATTGCGCCATGGCATGGCGCAGAGTCGGCAAAGCCCCTTCGCGCAGCAAGCCGGAGTCAAACACCTCGGCGATAATCACGTCGGCCCGTTGGGTTATATCTTCGCCAACGATCAGATCGTTCGATTTTTTTTCGATGACTTTGATTTTATCCGCAAAACCGTTTTGACCGATAATTTTCTTTGCCGCCACTGCTAATGCGGACGATGATTCACACGCTGTGACGCTTGACGCACCGGCACGCGCCGCCATCATTGCCAATAACCCCGAGCCGGTACCGATATCGAGAACATTCGATGTGGGCGTCACGACTTTTTCGATGGCGTCCTGATACGCTTTGTTTCTTTTGTCATCGGCCAGCATGGGAAAATGCCACCGTGGCAATTGCCGGGACCGTAATTGACGAAGCATGATTTCAGTCGCTGGGTCCGGTGAAATCGAGAATGCTTTTTCATAATTTTCCAAAGCCTCGTCTATATCGCCTCTAGCCTGTAAGGCGTTGCCCAAATTTACCAAAACCGCGGGGACATTCGGTTCGATCGCCAGCGCCTTTTTATAATGATCGATAGCATCGTCTAAGCGACCGTCTTGACCCTCAAGCAATGCACCAAGATTACAGCGTGCTTGAAACATACTTTTATCAAGCTTAACGGCACGCTCATATGCTTCAATGGCATCATCGATACGTCCCATGTCCTGATAGATCGTGCCTTGGTTGAAAACATAATCAACTTGATCGGCATCCAGAGCCAAGGCGCGGTTAATTTGTTCCAGGGCCTCGTCAAAATTTCCGAGTTCCTGCAGCGCTAAACTGTGATTGAGGAATAAATCAGGAAGCTCCGCATTAACGGCAATAGCTTGGCTGAAATGATCCGAAGCCGCCGCCGCATTTCCCTGACTTAAATGAATAAGCCCTAAATTGCTGAGAGACTCTAAATGTTGATTATCCAATTCAACCGCTTTTTGCAAAGCGGCAGCGGCATCGTCCAGTTGCCCGGCATCCATCAAAGCCCGGCCGAGATCGGCATGCGTCGAAGCAAAGGTCGAATCAATATCGATGGACCGGCGTAAATGCGTCATTGCATCCTCGAGGCGTCCGGCGTCACGCAACATGTTACCGAGATTGCTGTGGGCCGCGGCGTTTTCAGGATTAATCGATATCGCCCTGCCGACCAGTTCGATTCCTTTTTCAACCTCTCCGCCGATCACTGCCAACAAGCCGAGATAATGCAAGGCATCGGCATGATCCGGCTGCCGGTTTAAAATATCGCGGTAAATTTCTTCGGCTTGAGGGAATTGACCCGTTTTATGAAGCTCGAGACCCTTTTCAAGTAAAGCCGGAATATCGGTATTTTGATCGGTTGTCATCGTCACCTACAACGAAAGCAAATGTTCAGAAAGCACCTCACAAGGCATAGACAAGACATTTGAAAATGACAAGACCTTGTGAAATTTACTCAAAAACAGCGCGCCGCGGATTGCCCTTCTCGGTGATGACTGATAAACCACCTGCGGACACGACACTGACTAGACCTTCTCATCACCCGGCTGATTTTCACGTGCTGCAACGCTTATATGACTGGACCCTCTCTTTAGCCGCCCACCGCCATGCTCTGTGGGCGTTGGCTATCGTATCCTTCGTTGAAAGCTCTTTTTTTCCGATCCCGCCGGATGTCCTGATTATTCCCATGGTACTCGCGACCCGGGAAAAAGCCTGGCGTATCGCCGCCGTATGTACGGTTGCTTCCGTCGCCGGCGGCCTGGCGGGTTATGGGATCGGCCATTACGCCTACGAAGCCGTCGGTCGCCCGCTGATGGAGTTTTACGGCTACGCGACAAAATTTGAATCTTTTCAAGCACAATACAATGAATGGGGCGCATGGATTGTCGCCGGGGCCGGCCTGACACCATTTCCGTATAAAGTCATCACGATTGCGAGCGGCGTAACCGGCCTTGATCTCACGACATTCACGGTAGCGTCCGGTATCTCGCGCGGTATCCGTTTCTTTATTGTCGCCGGCCTGTTGTGGTATTTCGGCGCGCCGATCCGCGCTTTCATTGAGCAGCACCTCGCGAAACTGGTGACGCTCTTTTTTATCCTGCTGTTCGGCGGATTTGTCCTGCTGAAATATATATTTTAAACGCGACACTTGGCTCCAAAGATCGCTTTGCACTATATGTGTCTCTATGACATCGATTTTCAAATGGATCGGCGCGCCCCGGTTGATCCCACTGGCCATTCTCAGCGCCAGTGTCGGCGCCCTCGGTTTTGCGTATACCGCTGAAATCGCATTCGATTACGAACCCTGTCAACTGTGCCTGTATCAACGTATTCCGTTTGCCATTGCGGGCATTTTAGCATTGCTTGCATTGGCCGGCCCGATGGAAGGCATTCAGGGCGGGCGCACGCAAACCATCGTAATCATGCTCTGTGGCGTGGTCTTTCTGGCCAGCGCTGGCTTGGCGGTTTATCATGTCGGGGTCGAACAGCATTGGTGGGCTTCCGCCGTTTGCGGCGGCACGCCGGGCGGCTCAACATTTGAGCAAATGCAGAAAGCTCTCATGAAAGGTGAACCGAAAGCCTGTGATGTTGTCGACTGGCAACTTTTCGGAATCTCGATGGCGGGGTATAACATTGTCTATTCGGTACTTCTCGCGACGGGTTGTTTCACGAGCACAAAATATTTACAGGCACGGACATGACGGCAACGCCTAAATCAACGCAACAAAACCGCCTGCCCGGTGATTTAACTCGCGAGCAAATGGTTGAACGCATGATCCGCGTCGATCACGCCGGCGAATACGGCGCGGTCCGCATTTATGAAGGTCAATTGGCCGTTCTCGGAAACACGCCATCCGCACCCGTCATTGAGAAAATGGCCAAGCAAGAAGAACGGCACCTTGAAAAATTCAACGAGCTGATCGCCGACAACAAAGTCCGCCCGACGGCACTACTGCCGGTTTGGCACGTTGCCGGTTTTGCACTCGGCGCGGCGACGGCGCTGATGGGGGAAAAAGCCGCCATGGCGTGCACGGTCGCAGTCGAGGAAGTGATTGACGAGCATTATGCGGGACAAGTCGCGGAACTGGACGAAAACGATCAAGACCTCAAGGACACGTTCGAAGAGTTCCGCCAGGAAGAGCTCGAACACCGGGACACCAGCTTAGAGCACGGCGCCGAAGAAGCACCAGGGTACGAAGTCCTGAAAGGAGCCGTGAAAGCAAGTTCTCGCTTCGCCATTTGGTTATCAGAGCGGATTTAA
>CALINB010000208.1 GCA_938045325.1 uncultured Rhodospirillales bacterium
CGGCATGAAGGAGATGCTCGGTAAAATGAACGCCGAGCATACCGATATCGTGTTCGACGAAGAGGTGATGCTGCAACGGCTGCGCGATCCGAATGCGCGCCCGAATTACGATTTGTCACAGCGCAAAAACACGACAAACTATCACCCCGTGGTATGCACCCATCCGGAAACTAAGCGTAAGTTGCTGTATGTCAGCACCATGTACACGACCCATTTCGAGGACATGACCCGTGAAGAGAGCCGGGGCTTACTTGACTATCTTTTCAACCATATGGCGAAGCCGGAATTTACTTGCCGGTTCCGTTGGGACGAAAACTCGATTGCGGTGTGGGACAACCGCTGCGTTCAACACTATGCGCTGAACGATTACCCCGGCGAAGAACGCATCATGCACCGTATGACCGTCGAAGGCGACAGGCCCGCTTAAGCGCGCCACAAAAAACTGCAAAAGTTTTTGGTGAAAATTCATCGCTCGTTAACCGTAAACCGGTTGAGCGTTACGATTTTATGGCGTCTTGATTAACCGGGCGTTTACCGCTCTTGGAGTAGTCTCCCGCCCATGCTCAAGGGGGATCCAGGGATTTCCGACGCCGATATTTTTCACACGGCCAGTCGGTTGATTGAACGCTATGGCCACGATGCCGTAACGGTGGCGGGCATGCGCGCGGAAGAATTGCTGACGGACGGGAATATGGATGGTTACCGAATGTGGAAACGCGTCGGTATGGTCATCGACGACATGTGTACCGCCGGCGCCCCGGAGGGCGCCAACGTCCACTAATATCATCTGTAAAATCTTAGAAATTTAATGCTGGTAGCGGGCTTGCGAAGAAAGCTCGCAGAGCTTGACGATGTCGCTTTCGCGCTCGAACTTCACCTTGATGTTGATTTTACTGTAGTCTTCGTTCATGCCGTCGAGCTCGAGGTTCCATTTGCCTTCGCAGTGACTCGCCAGCCAATTTTTCACATGATCGATGGGTTCATCAGTCAAGTAGTGAACGTCGTATACCATTTCCTCCATGGCCGAACTCCTGAGTTTTAATTTGCCGGACAATTCTTGCCAGGCTGTTCCGATTTGACGGATTCGTTGTTTCAGGGTGTCGAGCATGCCGGTCAGTCGTTAACAAAAGGCAAAGGAAAAGAAGGTGCCGTCCTTGAAATCATGGACAGAGACAGGACGTGCATTTAACGCAATGCAAACGGCCTAAAGGCGACGATGGTTTCCGAGCGGCGTCTTTTTCGGAACCCCAACATACGCGCTATACGATGGATCAATTGCCACCACATGATGTGTTTACTCCCAGGTGTTGTTATACGAACGAGGTAATTTTAGGACCCGGCCCGGGAGAGTCTAGATAGATATTGTAGTCTTTGCACTTGACGCTACAGAATGTTGTGGAAGCCGTTAACTTATGATTCGAGCGCGGCTAAAAGACCTGGAAATCCGCAAATTTATCACGGCTATTCATAAAGATTAACGACGGCCCATCTTTTCAAAATATTGCTGATGGTACTCTTCAGCCGGCCAAAATCTCGCCGTCGGCTCGATTTGGGTCACAATCGGGTCTCGGAATTGCCCTGATTCGTCGAGGGCCTTGAGGGCCACTTCGGCTTGTTTTTTCTGCGCATCATTGTGCGGAAAAATCGCCGAGCGGTATTGCGTGCCGATATCCGGGCCTTGGCGGTCCTTTGTCGTCGGGTCATGCAGGCCCCAAAATATGCCGAGCAGCTTCGTGTAGGTCACTTGATCGGGATCGTATTCGAGCTCGACCGCTTCGGCATGGCCGGTGGTTTTCGAGCAGACCTCTTCGTAGGTCGGGTTGTCCGTGGTGCCGCCGATGTAGCCGACCTGGGTTTTGGTCACGCCCGGGACTTGGCGGAAGGTGTGTTCGACGCCCCAAAAACAGCCGGCGGCAAAAGTGGCTTTTTCCATGACGATATCCTTATTGCGCTTTTAGCCTGTATCAAGATTGTACCGGAAAGTTCAACTTTCAAGCGTTGATTACGGTTTGGCGGCCTGTTGCCCCGGATCGACCTTTGGCAGCATAAAGACAATTAAATTCGAGACCAGAATCATCCCGGCGATGAAGTAAAACACATAAATAATGCCGTAGATGTCCATGATGGCGCCGCCGATCAGCGGGGTTGCCGCGCCGAATATCGATTGAATGCCGAACATCAAACTGGTCGCAGAGCCAGCCATGTTATCCGGAACTAACGCCATCAGCCAGCTGTGCACCACGGGGCGGATGGCATACAGGCAAAAGCCCAGCACGGCGATGCAGGTAATATAGATCAGTTCGTCGCTAACGAATGTCAGCCCGGCAATGATCAATGTCGATGCCGTCAGGCCCATCATGACGATGGGGCGCACGCCGACTTTATCGGACGCGGTGCCGGCAATGACGCTCGCAAACACACCGGTCAATTGCATGGCCGTCATATTCGTGCCCATGAAGACAGAGCTCGTTTTCATGACTTCAACGAGATAGATGGGAATAAATGTGAAGAGACCAACTTGCGCTGATGTTCGGAATGCCGCCATGAGGCAAAGCCCAACAACCGCTTTGTCTTTGATCATGATTTTAAGACCGGTGACATAATCGGCGGCGCCGACTCCTTTTTTGGGCCCGTCTTGTGTCACCTTGTCTCTCGGTAAAACGATGATGATGAGCAAGAGGCCAACCAAGAAGACTGGCAAGGAACTGATCACCGCTGTTTCCTGCCAGGAAAACCAAACCAGTAAAAGCCCCGCAAGGAATGGTGCGACGGCATCGCCAAGGTTTGCCCCTGACGCGTGAATAGAAAGGACATAACCACGATTGTTCGGATAAAGCCTTGATAAAAATGAAATTCCCGCCGGGTGCCAAATATTATTGGCAACACCCATCAGCGCCATCATCGCAGCCATAATGACGTAGTTCGCCGTAAAGCCGAAAACCAGCAACCCGGCACCACCAATAGCGACGGCAATGATTTGGAATAAGGCGCGACGTCCGGTGATGTCGATGGCTGGCCCGCTAACAACGTTTGTTAATGCCGATACCAGGTGGAAGATCGAGACCAGCGCACCAACTTGCACACCTGTAAGGCTCATATCCTGTCGGATATACGGGAGCAGCACCATCACGGTCATGGCGAACCAGTGAATGGCGCCGTGGCCCAAGCCGACCATATAAACCGGGGCCTGGCCTTTCAGCCTGAAGGGTTGGAGCGTTTCTGGGTTAGCCACGGACGTTGCCTTTAATTATTCAGGTTTGAGTGCCGCCTTGGGCATGATCAGGACGGATGCGTTGGCGAACAGCATCATTAACGCGATGAAGTAGAAAACGTATAGCAAGCCATAAACATCGGCAATGATGCCGCCGACGAGCGGTATAATTGTCGAGAGCAGTGTTTGCGTGCCGAACATGAGGCCGGTGGCGGACGCGCCCATATCCTGTGGCGTGACATCCATCATCCAGCTGTGAACGACGCCACGGGTCGAGTAAAGCGCAAACCCGAGGATGGAAATGCAGATGATGTATATCAGCGAGTCGGTGACGAACGTGATGCCGATGGTCATGATCGTCGTGAGAGTCAGGCCGAACATAACGACGGGGCGCCGGCCGATGTTATCGGATAAAATGCCGGCGATCGCCGTGGCAATCAAGCCACCGATCTGCATGATCGTAATCGTTGTCCCCATTTCGATTTTGCTGAAATCCAATTCATTGATGAGGTACAACGGCAAGAACATCAAAAAGCCGTTGATGGCCGTCGCGCGGAAGCCTGCGATGAGGCATAAGCCGACAACGGCGCGCTCTTTTAAAATGCCTTTCAAGCCCGCGACGTAGTCACTGAGGTTCATACCGTTTTTGTCTTTGCCATCGGCGGCCCGCCGGGCCGAGTTTTCCTTCGGTAACAGGAAAATAAGTATGCAAGCGGCGATGATGAAGATGGGAACCGCATTCGCAATCGCCGTCGTTTGCCAGGTGCCGAGCCAGGTGAGCATGACGCCGATAACGAAAGGAGCGGCAAGATCACCGACGCTGGCGCCGATGGCGTGAATGGAAAGCACATACCCTTTGTTGTCCGGAAACAGGTTCGATAAATAGGGGATAGCCGCCGGATGCCAAAGGAAGTTGGACGCTCCGATCATGGCCGCCAATACGCACAGCATCCAATAGGCATCGCTCATGCCGATGAGGACCAGCGTACTTGCGCCGGCGGTTAGAGAAATCACCTGAAATAGAACCCGCCGCCCGGTGATATCGATGAGGGCGCTGCCGCCAAGGTTCACGATGACCGATGTTGCCATCAGGATCGTGCCAAGCAAGCCGACTTCGAAATAGCTGAGGCCGAGACTTTTTTGGATAAACGGCATCAGGATAAAGAACGATGCCTTGAACCAATGTGTTGCACCATGGCCTGAAGCAACCAATAGGGCGGTGCCTTGGCCTTTCTGGCGAAAGCCTGAGGTGAGATCGAGTCCGGTCATGGTTAATAAAAAAGGTTAATGGAAACGCCTGCCAAACTACCCCGTAATCCTTTGATCACAAAGGGCTAATTCGTCCTATATTTTCATATTCGTTTTATTGACGCGGTGGACTCGCGTGATTTACGATGGGGTCCATAAAACGAGGATAACAAGACAAACATAAAGACAAATAAATAAGTGCCAGAATGGGCGCTTGAGGAACTTAATCTGGGCTTTGTTTCTCAGGGACGGCGCAAGATAAAAAGACTGCGTGAACAAGGCTCGTTAGGAGCTGTGAGTTAGAAACTCATCAGACCTGAGGTTTAGGATAAGATGGTGTCGAACTTTTTAATGGTGATTCTCGCCATCACGGCGTTGGTCGGGGCTTTGCTCGTCTTCAAAGTCGCCATCAACATGGGTAATAAAATGAAGGAATTTAATGAATTCCTTGAAAAGAATAAAACCCTGGCCGGTAAGCCGAGCAAGAAAAACACAAGCGGTGCCGCGCGCAATTTCGCGCCGTCTCAATTTTCGTAAATTTTCCGCAACATTTGCCGGAAACGATACGCTGACATGTTGAGTGCCTCATGCAGGTTACGCATTTAAAAGACGTCGAGGATTATTCCACATCGTTGCATCGTACCGGCAAATCGACCCGGCAAAACCTGCTTGAAAGCGAGACCGGCCTCGAAGGCTTTTCCCTGATTATTTCCAGGTCCGAAGCGCGGTTCTCGCCGCGCCACCGGCATAATTTCGAACAGTACCGTTATCAACTTTCCGGCACGGCCGATTATAGCGCGACCGGAAAATTAAAACCGGGCATGCTCGGTTACTTTCCCGAAGGCATGCACTATGGGCCGCAATTGCCGCTTGAGGACGGTGAAGACGGCGCGGTCCTGGTGTTGCAATGCGGGGGGGCGAGCGGGTGCGGCTATATCAACCGGGTCGAAGTGCTTGCCGGGGCCAAAGAATTAAAAACCATGGGTGAATTCAAGGACGGCGTCTTTCATCGTAATGCGGGTTTACCGGGAAAGAAAAATGTCGAAGGCTCACAAGCCATATGGGAGCACCTTATGCAGCGTGAGTTGGTTTATCCTAAGCCTCGTTATGCGGCACCGATCCTGATGAATCCGGAGAACTTCAATTGGGTTTCGGTGCCCGATTTGCCGGGGATATCAGAAAAACTAGTGGGCGTTTTCACAGAGCGGGAAACGGGCGCGCGCTTTATTAAGATTGAGACCGGTGCCTGTTTCACGGCAAAGGGCAACCGTGATATTTACTTCGTGTTATCGGGCACCGGTACGCTTGGCGACGATGAGCCATATTGTTATGCGTCATCTGTTTTTCTTGATCGCGGCGAAACGATATCGTTGACGGCGAAGGAAGAAACCGAACTCCTGCATTTCTCTCTGCCGGATTTATCGGGTCTTCAGGCGCATTCGTAAAAAACACGCCTGAAGTCCGATTATTTAAACGACTTACGTATTCAACTTATTTTTTATAACGCGCGCGGTGGAACTTCTTTTTCGCCGCTTCGACTTCCGTGCGGTCGATCTTGCCGTCCTGGTTGGCATCGATCCGCGAAAAACGCTTGTCGCGCCGCGCGGATGCTTCTTGGACATCCAACGTGCCGTTTTTATCGGCATCGAGTTTCTCAAACCGGCGCTTGGTCCGTTTGATGGCCCGTTCGACCGCGGCGGCGGTGTATTCGCCGGACGTGATTTTGCCGTCCTTATCTTTGTCCTTTTTGGCGAAGCGATCGGCGCCGCGTTTGGCGTATTCTTCCTGGCTGATCACGCCGTCTTTGTTGGTGTCGAGACGCTCAAACATGCGTTCGGTCCAGTTCTTGCCGTGCTTGCCTTTGTTGGATTTATCATCCGCCAGCGCGGCGGTGCCGGAGATGCCGGTAACGGCGATGGCGCCGGCCAGTAAAATGCTCGAGAATGTTTTCATGACGAGTTTCCTTTCCGTTTAAGTAGGAAAGAAAATGTATGTAAAAATAAAGGCAAAAATAAGGCGAAAAAAAGCCTTAATTTCCGGCGTTTTTTATGGGTTCTCGGCGTTTGTAGCTATTCCCACGAACCAATTATTCCCACTCGATGGTCCCCGGGGGTTTGGACGTGACGTCGTAAACGACCCGGTTGATGCCGCGGACTTCGTTGATGATGCGGTGCACATTATATGGCGCGCATGTTCTCGATAATGGCGGCACAGGCGAGCGCCGCTTCCTGGCCTTTCGCTACGAAATGCTCGGTAAAGAATTTAATATGCGTTTCTGTTTCTTGGAATTGATGAGGCGTGAGTACACAGGAAATCACCGGTGTACCGGTGTCGAGTTGCACGCGCATCAATCCGTCGATCACAGCGCTTGATACGAACTCATGGCGGTAAATGCCACCATCGACAATAAAACCTGCGGCGACAATAGCTTCAAAGCGCGCGCTATCAGCAAGTTTCTTTGCTTGCAATGGGATGTCGAAAGCCCCGGGTACGGAGAAGGCTTCGATGTTATTAATATTGTGGCCGAGCCGTTCGAACTCAGCCTCGAATCCTTCGTAACTTTTTTCGACAATATTAGCGTGCCATTGTGCTGCTATAAAAGCAACACGCGGCGAAGGCGCCGTTGTAGATATTTTTTTGAGGTCGTTTTTGATCTGATTCATGTCAATCTCCGTTATGTCTGACGTGAATCAGGGCGTGTTACAAACGATGAGTCCCGTAAAACGGGACACGCGCTTGTTGTTCTCTCTCATCCGGACTTTAACCGTCGGCTTCGGGTTTTCACCGAATCTGCTGACCTTTGGGTTCATCTTTAAACCGCAAAGCGCTCGCGGGCTGACGCGTTTTTAAGGTGCGATCACCGCCGGTGGGGACTTTCACCCCGCCCTGAGAACACTCATGGGGGATACTATGAAGGGGGGGCGCCAGAGGGTCAAACAGTTTCAAGTATTTGAAAACATGAAGTATTACAACACCATGAGTCGGCCGCAGTTGACGCCAATGGCCGCGCCGGTGATGTAGCCGCTTTCGGTTGTTCGCTCATTTAATAAGTTATTCCCACTCAATCGTTCCCGGGGGTTTTGACGTTACGTCGTAGACCACCCGGTTGATGCCGCGGACTTCGTTGATGATGCGGTTCGCCACACGGCCCAAAAATTCCATGTCGAAGGGGTAGAAGTCCGCGGTCATGCCGTCGGTGGACGTCACCGCGCGCAGCCCGCAGACAAAATCATAGGTGCGGGCGTCGCCCATGACTCCGACGGTTTGCACCGGCAACAGCACGGCGAAGGCCTGCCAGATCGCATCGTACAGCCCGGCGTTGCGGATTTCCTCGATATAGATCGTATCGGCCTTGCGCAGGATGTCGGCTTTCTCTTTTGTCACTTCGCCGGGGATGCGGATCGCGAGCCCGGGGCCGGGGAAGGGGTGGCGCCCGACCATGTGTTCGGGCAGGCCCAGTTCGCGGCCCAGTTCGCGCACTTCGTCTTTGAAGAGTTCGCGCAAGGGTTCGACCAACTCGAGGTTCATGCGCTCGGGTAATCCGCCGACGTTATGGTGCGACTTAATCACCGCCGAGGGGCCGCCGTGAAACGAAACGGACTCGATCACGTCTGGGTATAACGTGCCTTGAGCAAGGAACTTCGCGCCCTCGATCTTGTTCGCTTCTTCTTCGAACACGTCGATAAACGTGGTACCGATGATTTTGCGTTTTTGCTCAGGATCGGTGACGCCGGCAAGCTTGCCGAGGAACAAGTCGCCCGCGTCACAATGAATGAGCGGGATGTTGGAATGATCGCGGAACACGGAGACGACTTCGTCGGATTCGCCGGCGCGCATCACGCCGGTGTCGACAAATACGCAATGCAACTGCTCGCCGATGGCCTCGAACAGCAGGGCCGCGACGACGGAGGAGTCGACACCGCCCGAGAGGCCGCAGATGACTTTGCCGCTGCCGACCTGTTCGCGCACTTTGGCGATTTCGGTTTCCTTGAACGACTTCATGGTCCAGTCGCCCTTCAGGCCGGCGACACGGTGGGTGAAGTTCTCGAGCAGCTGCGCGCCGTGCGGCGTGTGCACCACCTCGGGGTGAAACTGCACGCCGTAGAAATGCTTTTCGTCGTTGGCGATGGCGGCGAAGGGCGCGCCTTCGGACGTGCCGACGACGCGAAAACCATCGGGCAGGGTCGTCACCCGGTCGCCGTGGCTCATCCACACTTGTTCTTTCGCACCCAGTTTCCAGACGCCGTGGAACAACTCGCAATCTTCGCTCACCTCGACGAAGGCGCGGCCAAATTCGTGATGGTCGTGTGTTTCGACTTTGCCGCCGAGCTGTTCGACCATGGTTTGCTGGCCGTAGCAGATGCCGAGGA
>CALINB010000209.1 GCA_938045325.1 uncultured Rhodospirillales bacterium
GAAATGCCGTTCCATGACGTGGTAATCCTTTTTCTTTTCTTCTTTTTCTGACTTCTTTTCGCCTTTCAGGGTCAGGATGTCGTCCCGTAACGAGAGTTCAACGTCCTTCTCGTCAATTCCCGGCAGTTCCACGGAAATTTCGTAGGCTTTATCCGTTTCTTCCACATCGGTTGACGGTCTGGCCGCCGTGCTCTTGTTCGGCGGGCCGTATAGGCTAAACGGGTTGATATCAAACAGGCTCGGCATGCGTCGCTGATCGCTTGCCGAGACGTCCGCAAACTGATCGAAAACTTTATTCATTTCTTCGCGTAAATGCTGGAAGGGGTGGTCCCATCCAACGCCGATCGGAATCGGCCGGTTTCCTGTTGCGCCGCCTGAACTTTTATTGGCGGCAATGTTTCCAGCTTGGGGTGCCATAATTACCCTCCAATAACCATTGTTGACAATAAACTCAGTTTATCTTTTCCGGCCAACGAAAGTGTTTGACGAAAATCAAAAATGGAAAATTTTAAATTAGAATTTTGCCAGCACCCGACGCCAACTGTCCCGTTCCTTGGTCGGGGTGAATTTGTTGGCGATTTTTTTGCTGCGCTGGGTCAGGGCGCCTAAGTACCTTGGGTCTTGTTCGGCCCGCAGCAGAAGTTTTTGCAAGGCTTGCGTGTTTTTAACCGCGTAAATGCCGGGGTGGTCTTTGCCGATCAAACCGATGTTGCCAGGGATATTCGACGCGATGATCGGCACGCCGGCAACGGCAGCCTCGGAGATGACGTTTGCACCGCCTTCCATGACCGAGCTCATAACCATGACATGGGTTTTTTGATATTCCCGGCGCACGGCGGCATAAGAAACTTCGCCGCGCCATGTATAGCGGGGATTGCGTGCCATCTCTTCGCGCGCCTTTTGTGCCCAGGATTCATCGTGGGCTTTGCCGAGTTGTGTTACGCGTAGCCGCGAGTCCGCCGGGACGTCACGCACGGCATAAGCCGCCCGCAAGGGATCCTTCTCCATGCGCAAGTGACCGACCACGCAGACATCGAAATACCGCTTACGCGGCTCGCGTGGCCCCGGTAAGGGTTGTGCGAATTGGTGAATCACGTCGAGTTTGCTGCGAAAGCGTTTGGGTATATCCTGATGAACGAGGTCGTGCAGGCAGACTAATTGATCGGCGAGCTCCATGGAGCGGTTGCAGATTTTCGGATGACTTTTCTGGAAGCGGTAAATATCTGTGCCCGTTAAGGCGACGATCAACGGACGCCTTGGGTAGCGCAGGTGAAAGCGTTCGATGGACTCGGCGCTGCGCCAGGCATGTAAAGCAATCATCGCATCGAACGGCTTATCGTTGTAGGTTTCGGCAATCGAAACCTGGTGGCCCAGTTCCCGGATCAGGCGGGCCCACCGTACAGCGGTATTGCGGTTGCCGGATTTGGACTGTTTTTTCGCTGGTGTAATAAGGTTAATCTTCATGGGACCTAGAATAAAGGCCACATCCCAATGACTGCAAGCGTTGCCACCACCGATCTTATCGAATTATTGCATGATGCACGTTCACGTACGCTTGAGCTGGTGACCGACTTAAGCGATGAGCAACTGATTCCGCCGAAACTTGAGACGGTCAACCCGCTGCTGTGGGAAATCGGGCATGTTGCTTATTTTTACGAATACTTCATTTTGCGCAAGCTTTATGGCTATGAGCCGATCATCGGCAACGCCGATGAGATTTATGATTCCATCAATATCCCCCATGACGTGCGCTGGGATTTGCCGGTGCTGAGCCGCGAGGAAACCCATCAATACTTGGAGAATGTCTTAAATGCATTGGTCGACCGCTTGGAAGGCGATGCGGCGAGCGAACAGGACAGTTTTATTTATCAATTCGGTGCCTTTCATGAAGGCATGCATGATGAAGCGTTTCTATGGGCGCGCCAAACGTTCGGCTATCAAACGCCGGTCTTGAAGAATACTATTGCTAACAGCGGCAGTGGCGGCGCCTTAGACGGTTTTGCGGATGTTCCCGGCGGTGAGTGGATGTTGGGCAGCCCCAAGGACGCAGCCTTTTTATTTGATAACGAAAAATGGGCGCACCCGGTGAACGTCGCGCCGTTTCAAATTTCGCGATCCGCCGTAACCAATGCCGAATTCGTCGCTTTTGTTGAAGACTCGGGCTACCAGCGCAACGAATTTTGGAGTGACGAAGGATGGCAGTGGCGAAAAAAAACAGGTGCCGAGCATCCGGTTTATTGGCGCACGAAAGGGCCGCTGAGTTGGTCGGAACGCCGCTTCGATCAATGGCGGCCGCTCTCGCCGGACAACGCGGTCATTCATGTGTGTGCTTATGAGGCCGATGCATATTGCCGCTGGGCCGGGGTTCGTTTGCCGAGCGAAACGGAGTGGGAAGTTGCGTGTTTGGCTTTGCCCGACGGAGATGGGTTTACCGATGACGGCCGGACTTATCCTTGGGGTAAAGAGAAGCCGGCCGCAGCGCAGGCCAATCTCGATGCGGTGCGGTTGGGGACTATCGATGTGGGCGCGCTTACGGACGGCGACAGTCCGTTCGGCTGCCGGCAAATGATCGGCAATGTTTGGGAATGGACCGCGAGTCCGTTCGGGCCTTTTCCCGGGTTCGCGCCGGATTCTTATGAAGATTATTCGCAGCCCCTATTCGGCGATACGCGGGTGTTGCGGGGCGGAGCCTGGACGACGCGCTCGCATTACGTCAATGGCAAGTACCGAAATTACTTCGAGCCGCACCGGCGTGATGTCTTCGCCGGTTTTCGGGTGTGCAAGGACGCTTAACGGTTATTCAATTCAGCCTTATCCTGAGCCGTGCGCTCTCCTTCGACTGGGTCTTTGGTCCGCTCAGGATGTGGCGCGCGTGTCGAAGGAAAATGAGGCTGTGTTTAAGAATTTGCGTTAATACGGCGTGCCGTCTTTGCGCACGAAGACTTCTTTTCTGTCAATCAAGCGTTTTTCCATGTCGACATCGGCGTAGGTGACTTCATCACCGGGCATGCGATCGCCGACTTCGAGATAGAGTGCATCCTGGCCGGACCGGTTGACGATGCAGTGCCCGTTCGCGCTGTTGGCTTTAAAGCCGGCCGCCAATCCCGGCGTCAGGACCTGTTCGCCTTCGTCGGTGATAAGCGTCAGTTCGCCTTCGAGAACGTAAATAAACTCGTCCGATTTGGTGTGCCAATGGCGGATGGAGGATTCCGTGCCCGGGCTCATGCGTACCAGATTGACGCCGAAATTCGTGAGGCCTAACGCATCGCCCAGCGCGCGTTTCTCGCGTGATTCGGACGCGCCCTGCATTTCTTTCGGATAGCGCGTGCCGGTTTTAACGGGCACATCACCGGGGTTGAGCGCGGGATGTTTTAAGTCTGACATGTATTCAGTCCTTATATTAATGCGCGAAATACTTCATGCCGCCGTCGACATGAAACAATTCGCCCGTGATATAGCGCGCCACGGGCGAGGCGAGGAACACAATCAGGCACACCAAATCTTCCGGTTCGCCGAAATAGCCGAGCGGGATGTTTTCCTTGGAAAACGCGGCTTGGTCTTCTTCCGTCGGATGGCGTTTGATGATTTGCTCGGTTTTGATGCGCCCCGGCGAAATGGAGTTAATCGTGATCGCGTCGGGGCCGACGATGCGTGATAAGCCCTTGGCCCAAGCATGCACGGCCGATTTCGCCGCGTTGGCGATATTCACGGCCTTGGGTTCTACACTGCCGGTGATGTTGATGATCCGGCCGTATTTATTTTTCTGCATGACCGGGACGATTCCCGTCGTCAGGCGGCGCAACGCCGTGAAATTGAGCGTCATGCCCTCGATCCATTCTTCTTCCGGCGCATCCCACTTGGTCGGGCGTGAGCCGCCGGCGGAGTTCACAAGCACATCGATTCCGCCCATGGCCTTGCAGGCGGCTTCGCGAATCGTGTCCGGGGCATCGTTTGCCGTAACATCGGCCACAATAATGTGGGGACGTTTATGTCCGGCACCTTCGATGCGGTCGGCCAGCGCGTTCAGCAGATCTTCCCGGCGCGCCACGACCGTGACGTCACAACCTTCGGCGGCCAGCATTTCTGCAGCACATTCGCCGATCCCCCGGCTCGCGCCGGTTACCAAGCATCGTTTGCCTTCGAGTTTCAGGTCCATTCTATTTGTCCTTTGTGTTGATCATTAATCTTTGAGCAGGTCGCGCGCGATGATATGGCGCTGAATTTCGTTGGTGCCGCCGCCGATTTGGAAATGCCGGACGTAGCGGTAAAACAATGTCAGCGGCAGTTCGCTGGATTCGCCCATGGCGCCGTGAATTTGTATGGCATGATCGAGGCAGCGCGAGCCCCAATCGCTGGCGCACATTTTTACCATGGCGGCCTGCACGCGTACGTCCTCGCCGGAATCCGCGCGCGACGCCATTTCATAGAGGATCGAGCGCAAGGCGGTGATGTCGGTGTACATGTCGACCAGTTTCCATTGGGTCGCCTGGCGTTGGGAAATGGGCCGCCCGAACGTGACGCGCTGTTTCGACCACTCGATACACATATCGTAGGCGCGCTGCATTTTGCCGAGCGAGTAGGGGCCGCGCATCAGCCGGTCGTGAATGGTGAGCCATTGCTGGCCGAGCGAAAATCCCTTGCCAACCTCGCCGAGGACATTTTGTTCCGGCACCCGGCAATCATCATAATGAACGATGTACGTCGTCGGCGTCGGGCCGAGCCAGGTCGAAATACCCGGCTCTTCAATGGTGACGCCGGGATTATCGCGATCAACGATGAACATCGTGATGCCGCCGCGTTGGCGTTTTTCCGGGTCGGTCACGGCTTGGGTCAGCAGAAAGTCCGCTTCGGCCGCTCCCGAAATCCACATCTTGGTGCCGTTCAAAACCCAGTCCTTGCCGTCTTTGACGGCCGATGTTTTCATCATGCCGCCGGGATCTGAGCCGGCCTGCGGTTCGGTTTGCGCGAAGCAATGAACCTTTTCGCCCTCGATGGTGGGCGTGAGGTACTTGTCGACCTGCTCACCTTCGCAGTTGTACAAAATGTTCGGTACGTTCACGAACGGGAACGGCACAGCGGTATACATAAACTGCTCGACCATCACCATCTGCGCGAGCATGGATAGTTTCATGCCGCCGTGGCTTTCCGGCACCATCAGGTACCAAAGGCCGGTTTCCTTCGCCATCTTAAACAGCCGGTCGGTGGTTTCTTTCGGGAACGCCTTCTTGAGGTTCGTGATCGGCTGCAGGCCGTAACCCGCGTGCGGACTTTTCAGGTAATCCGGTTCGAGCGGCATGATCTCCTGCTCGACGAATTTCCGGGCCATGTCCCGGTATTCGATAATATCGGGCGGTAGTTGAAATAGACCGCGATCGGCATCCGGTGAAGTGTCGTCCATTTGTTTATTCTCCCCTTACCAGGCGGTGACGCCGCCATCGACGGATAAAATCGCACCGGTGACGAAGTTGGACGCATCCGACGCAAGAAACACGGCGGGTCCTTTGAGGTCGTCCGGTCCGCCGGGACGGTGCAACGGAATTTCGGCCAGGATTTGCTCCTTACGTTCTTCGTAACGGCCTTGGTTGCGGCTCGCGAGGAAGAAGCCCGGCGCAATGGCATTCACATTAATATTATGCGGCGCCCATTTGACGGCGAGGTCGCGGGTCATGTTGACGATGGCGCCTTTCGATGTGTTGTAGGACAGCGAATTGTGCACCTTGGGATTTTTGCCGCGCAGCCCCGACACCGACGCGATGTTGATGATCTTGCCGCGTTTCTGCCCGATCATCACCCGGCCGAAGATTTGTGAGCATAAAAACGTGCCGGTGATATTGAGGTCCATGACGTATTGCCACTTCTCCAAGGGTGTTTCTTCGGGTGGAGCAAACCAGGCGCGCCCGGCGTTGTTGGCCAACACGTCGGCGCGGCCGAATTGATCCATCACCGCGTCCTTGAGCTTTTCAATTTGATCTTCTTTCGAGGCATCGCACGCCATGGCGAGGACCCGCACGCCGAGCTTTTCGATTTCGTGGGCCGCCTCCTCGCACTTTTCCACTTTGCGCGAGCAAATCACGACATGCGATCCCGCTTCGGCGAAAGCTGTCGCCATTTGCTTGCCGAGGCCCGCGCCACCGCCGGTGACGATGCTGACACGGTCTTTGAGGCTCATGAGTTCTTGTACGGTGGACATGATTTTTCTTCTTACTGGTATAACGTGACGGTGTTGGGCAGATTTTCGATGTTTTGCAGTTTATCGAACAGCGCGCGGCGTTTCTCGGCAGGGAAGGCATCGCTCAGACAATCATCAAATTTATCCCACAGCTCTTCCGTTCCGATGGGGTTTTCGGCGTGGCCTTTCGCGCGCGCGACGTGTTCGCTTTCGAGGGTGCGGCCGTTTTTCAGCGTAACTTCGATAAAATCATAGCGCGGGTAATTTTCCATTTTCGGATCGTATTCGTCGGTCACAACACGCTCGACACGTGAAATGATATTTTGAACATCGTCCCGGTTGACGAACTCATCGGTCAGCTCGCGCAGACCCACGCGTTTGGCAATGATGCTGCTGGCGACGGTAAATTCAAAACTGAATTTTCCTTGTAAGCCCGATGTTGGACGGCGATGGCGCACCATATCGTCCTGGACTTTACCGATATGTGCGGTAATGCGTTCGATGTCGTTGGCATCGAGTGGTTCTTTCTCAACTAAGTCGAGCGTGGCATCGATGACGCGGTGGGTGCCGTAACAAACCGGATAGCGCTTGATGCTGAGTTTGCGTTTCAGAATATGCCAGTCTGTCCCAAGATGATCGGCCGGGGTATCGGCATCGTAATTGCCTTTTTCCGAAATGGCGCTGAGGAATCCGCTGGTATGCTCAATGGCGTCTTCCGAGGCCACCATCCCGGCGGCGGCGTACCGAGACGCCATGATGCCGGCAAATGCCGCGTGACCGGCGTGAAACGGTTTGACCATGGAGCCGAAGTTCGACGTTAAACCACACGCTTGCGAGGCGGCGGTGCCGATCGCATTGCTGCATTGCTCGGCATTTAAGCGGCGTAGCACACAGCATGCGGCGGCGGCAGCCAAGGCCCCAAAGACGCCGGTCGGGTGCCAGCCGCGGGTGCGGTGTGAACCTTTTTCGCGGAAGACCAATTCGCCCCAGACTTCGAAACCGGCAATATAGGCGGCGACCATTTCCTTGCCGGTCGAGCCGAGTTCTTCACTTTCCGCGAGGATGGCCGGCATGAGAACGGCGCTGGGATGGCCGAGCATGGAAACATCATCATAGTCCATGGCGTGCGCGGCGGCGCCGTTCACCCAGGCGGCGACCGGCGAAGCCATGGTTTTATCGGTAAAATAAAGCCGCGACGGGCCTTCGCTTTTCAAGCTTTCGAGTCCATTTTCCGTCGCGCCGACAACCGGGTCTTCGCGTCCGGCAATCATCGTCGCAATGGAGTCCGTAAAGCCCATGCTGACAATGGCGGCGGCTTCCGGCGGAATGTTGCGCGACGCCATGCCGGCGACGAATTCGCCCAGAGACTTCGTTAAGGGTGCCGCCATGTGGTCCTCCCGTTGATCCGCCCGATGTGACTTTTTTTTATTCGGCGGCCTTGCTTTGTATTTTTTGCCGAATGCTGTTGAGGCTTTTACCCATTTTAACCTGGCCGGGCAGGGAATGCCCGACAATTTCTTCGGCCAACTCCGACACCGCGATGAGTTTCTCAAGATCGATGCCGGTTTCGATGCCCATTTCTTCGCACATGAAAACCATGTCTTCGGTGCATACATTGCCCGCGGCCGCTTTATTGGGGGCAAACGGACAACCGCCCAAACCGCCGATGGATGAATCGAAGCTGTCGACGCCCATTTCGAGGCCGGCATATACATTGGCGATGCCCATGCCGCG
>CALINB010000210.1 GCA_938045325.1 uncultured Rhodospirillales bacterium
ATACGTGCCGTCGCCGTTGTCGGCGATATCTTCGACCCGACCGAGGATTTCATTTAAGACATAGTCGCTTTTGATTGCCGCCACCGGCATTTCGACGCTTTGCTCGACCGCTATCGCCTGCGCGCGCGCCTCGATATCGGCGGCATCACTGTGCACACGATAAGTGACGTTAATACGGGACATAGTTTCTAAGGTCCCTTATTCTGCCGGCTTAATAATGCGAACCCAGAAGAGCGGCCCGGAACACGTTTTTACGGTCGGCCGCATCCCAGTTGCGTTTCGATTTCGGCGGCTCGTCTTCATTGACGCGCAGCAAAACGAAAACTGGGCCGTTGGTATTGCGCAATACGGGCGAGGTTTCTTCGCATTCTTCCAGGCTTTCCACCGTACGGGTGACGGCGATGTTGCAGCCTTGCGCGACCTTTTCGAGATCGACACCTAAATTTGTGTGGCTTTCCTGATTGCCGGTCTCTTGATAGTGACCATTATCGACACAGATGACCGACAGGTTCGGCGGTTGCACAACACCGATGGTAGCCAGGCTGCTCATGTTCATCAGCAGTTCACCGTCACCGGTCACACACAATACCTTTTTATCCGGCTGCACCAGTGCCAAGCCAAGCGCCATGGACAACGCACCACCCATGGCACCACCGAGCATATATGCATGCGGCGCCTGATCGGTGAGATGCGCCATATCCTTGGCGGGTCCCGCCAAACCGGTGACAATCAGAAAGTCTTCATGGTTGCCGACAAGTTTCGGCACGGCGTCTTTACGGCTGGGAAGTTTTTTATCGGCCATGATTAAAACCCTTTCGCGCCAAGCAGTTTTTGTGTCAGCAACACCGCAACCCCGACATTCGACTTATAGGCCATGCCGAATGCCGCATCCGTGGTCGGGATCACATCGTCTTCACTTTCAACCCGCAAACACCGGAGCCCCATCGCTTCCATGGCGGGTTGCGCCCCTTTACCCATCGGGACTTGCCAGGGGTTTTGTTCGCCGAAGTCGCCACGCATGGTAACATAGGTCATGAATGGAAACCGGCCGTTCGCAATCAAGGAAAACATGTTGATGCAGTTGCCGACACCACTGCTTTGCATCAAGAGAACGCCGCGGCCGCCACCGAGATGGGCACCCGCCATCATGGAGACGCCTTCTTCTTCTGTGGTCAGGCGAACTGAATGGGCGTTGGGATCGTCGAGCGAACGATTGATGAGAATTTTGTGACCCGCATCGGGGACATAAGCGAAAATCGAGACATCATTTGCCCGCAAATGATCATAAAGCTGGTCTTGCCAAGAGGTTGCACCGGCCATGTGAATTACTCCCTGGTAAATATTGCTTGGCTTTAAGTATCAGGCACTTAGTGGGAATGCAATACGGGAGGGGCATGCCATAGGCGAACGGCCCGTCCGATTTCTCGAACGGGCCGCCCTCCAATCCGAAATTCCTTCATACCCTTGCGGGTCCCTGGGAAACTCCGAATGGGAACTCGGTAACTCTCTCTTTCCTTGCGGTCCAAGCGAACTGCCGAACTCGGGTAAAATCATACCCCCCATCCATAAACCTGGATAGGCGTATTCGATCCACACCCCTGTGGAACCTGGGGAAATCAGGCCTCAACCACCACCATTTTGTGTGGATATTCTTCCCCCGCGATGGACATGGAAAATCTGCCCCTTCCCATGGGCAGGCATGCTAAAAACGGGCGCCCCTGAAATGAGACCCGCAATCCATGCTCGATTTTACCAGCGCCATCAGTAAAGCCACCGGCCTTGTCATCTCACTCGATCCGGATTTGGTCGAAATCGTTTTACTGTCTTTAAAAGTTAGCCTATCTGCCGTCTTTCTGGCGACCCTCGTCGGCTTGCCTTTAGGTGCCGCTGTCGCATTGTACCGGTTTCCCGGGCGCACGGGATTAATTATTCTACTGAATGCGTTTATGGGATTACCGCCGGTCGTTGTCGGCCTAATCGTTTATCTTTTGTTATCGCGCGCGGGGCCGTTCGGCGTATTCGGTTTGCTGTTTACCCCCACCGCCATGATCATCGCGCAAACGATTTTAATCATTCCCATCATCGCAGCCCTCACGCGCCAAACCATCGAAGACCTGTGGGAAGAATACGCCGAACAACTGCGGTCCTTCGGCGCGTCTGCCACGCGCGCGCTACCGACGCTGCTTTGGGAGGCGCGTTTCTCGCTGCTCACCGCGATCCTGGCCGGGTTCGGCCGGGCCAGTGCGGAAGTCGGTGCGGTGATGATCGTCGGCGGCAACATCGACCACGTGACCCGTGTGATGACGACCGCCATTGCGCTCGAGGTCAGCAAAGGCGACCTCGCCCTCGCGCTTGCCTTAGGGCTGATTTTAATTTTGCTGTCGCTATCCATTAACGCCGCCGTTTATCTCATCCGCGATACGGCCCACCGGAATCATTTATCCTGATGAGCAAGCCATCCATCCTCCCGCTGGAACTGGATAACGTGACCTACGCGGTTAGCGGCAAGCCGTTGGTGCGCGATGTTTCCGTCTCGCTTGCGAAGGATACCCGCACGATCATTCTCGGCCCCAACGGTGCCGGGAAAAGCTTGTTGCTGCGACTTTGTCACGGCCTGATCGCCCCCTCAGCCGGCAAAATCCGCTGGCAGGGAAAATCAGACCAAAACCCGGCACACCATCAGGCCATGGTGTTTCAACGGCCTGTCATGCTGCGCCGGTCGGCCGCGGCCAACATCGCCTATGTCCTGGCTCTGCACCGTATACCCAAGGCCGAGCGCAAGGACCTTATCGACGAAGCCCTCGCGCTGGCGGGCCTAAGCGATCTCGCTAACCGCCCGGCGCGGGTGTTGTCCGCAGGCGAGCAGCAAAAGCTTGCTCTTGCGCGGGCCTGGGTAACCAAACCGCAAGTACTGTTTCTCGATGAGCCGACCGCGAGCATCGATCCGGCGGCGACCTACGCTGTCGAGAACACCATTGAAACCATCCATGCACACGGCACGAAAATCATTATGACGACTCATGATCTCGGCCAAGCACGTCGTCTTGCCGATGAAGTGTTGTTCTTTCATCAAGGCCGCATGATCGAACAAACACCGGCACGGACGTTTTTCGGCCAACCGAAATCGGCGCTTGGACAAGCATTTTTAAGAGGCGAGCTTCTTTGGCAAGAGGACGGCGATGCCAATTAATCGAACGATTAGCCGTGGACTGAGTTTGCTTCTGTTGTGTTTCGTCAGCAGTGCCTTTCTGTGCCTACCGTATACGGTGTCCGCCAAACAATTTATTACTCTTGCCTCGACCACTTCGACCGACAACTCCGGTCTTTACCAGTTCATCCTGCCGAAGTTTACGAAAAAAACCGGAATTAACGTGCGCGTGGTCGCGGTCGGCACCGGCCAAGCCCTGCGCATTGCGCGCAACGGAGATGCGGACGTACTGATCGTGCATCATCGATCTTCGGAAGAAAAGTTCGTTGCCGACGGTTACGGCATCGAACGCTTCGATCTTATGTATAACGATTTTATTTTGGTCGGCCCAAAGAACGACCCCGCGCGCATCAAAGGCCTTACCGGCATCGATGCTGCCTTACAAAAGATTGCCAGTTCGAAAACACTTTTCGTTTCACGCGGTGATGACAGCGGCACCCACAAGCGGGAATTGTCTTTATGGCGGCGGCAGAACATTGATCCGCGGCGCCAATCCGGCACGTGGTACCGGGAAACCGGCAGCGGCATGGGAGCAACATTGAATACCGCCGGCGCGATGAAAGCTTATACGTTAACCGACCGAGGGACGTGGCTTGCATTTAAAAACCGTTTCCGCCTCGTCATCGTTGTCGAACGCGTACCACCGCTGAAAAACCAGTATGGTGTCATCCGAGTTAACGAAAAACGGCACCCGCATGTGAAGACGAAACTGGCGCAAAAATTTATCGACTGGCTGTTGTCGCCCGAAGGCCAAGCCGCCATCGGCTCTTTTCGCATTAACGGTCAGGTCTTATTTACGCCGAACGCGAAATCCGGCCCGACCCGCTAGAACGAAACGGAGTCGACCGCGCGCTGCAGTTTCGCCGGTGCCCACTGAATGGGCGACGTCGGTGCTGCGTTGGGACCACCGACCGTGGTGCCGTAACCCGGTTGCGTAATTTCGACACGCCCGGCGGCGTTTTCGATAAAAATCGCTTTCCCTTTCAGCAACGCAATATTGTAAACGCCATCGAGCGGACCGCCCCAAAATTCAGTGCCGCGAATCCCGATAGTCGCCACCGGCGAATTCAACGCAAACGAACTGTTTTGAATCTCACCAATCCTGCCGCTGACCGCCTTAAACGTGCCGACGACAATATTCATGACGACTTTGCCGACACCCTTATCACGGTCAAACAAATAATCCTCGATCTTAAATTCAGAATTTTCACCTAATGTGATAACGCCTTGGTCGAGCATACGCATTTCCAAACGCGCATTCGGCCCGGTTTTAATCGTATCGCCGATATAAATAATGGCACCGACACCAAGCAGTTGCGTTTCGTTACCGCGGACGGTTGTTACCGTGCTTTTAATGCGCGTGATATGGCCTGCGATATCCGCAGCCTGCGCGTTGTTGATTTTCCCTGTCGAGCAAAATGCCAGAGTGGCAATCAATACAATTGATAACGTTCGAAGAATATGCATCGAAAGTCCCCCGTTCATCCTGCCAGTTTGTGGCGCCAGATTAACGGAAAATGGGATCACATAAAATTGACGCGGAATCCTTATGCGGGCTGAGCCTGAGGCTTCCCTGTCGGCATAGCTAACGCCGCTAAAAACGTACCGATGGCCAGCACGCTCATGATCGTGAACGTCAGCTCGAAACCACCGGTTTTATCATACAAGAAGCCGACCACCGGCACGGCGGCAGCACTCGCCCCGAAGGTCACGACATAGCGTGCGGCAAACACACGTGACCGCCATCTCTCATGCGTGTAGTGCGCAACCATCGCATCGTTGATGGGGATTTGCCCGAATACGACAAACATCATCCCGATCGCGATGGCGAACATGGTGTAGTTATCGGCAAACCCTGCGAGGTAAAGCGCCGGCGCTTGCAACGCGACAATGCCGATAAAAACGAGCTTCAAGGCATAGCGGTCGATCAACAAGCCAATAAGAATTTGCGCCAAGGAAGCCAGCACGTAAACAACCGAAACCAAGGCGCCGATTCCAAACGTGGTTTGCGTTATCGACATCAACCGCTCTTCGAAAAGCTTTG
>CALINB010000211.1 GCA_938045325.1 uncultured Rhodospirillales bacterium
CGGGTAAAAACGTTCAAATCGTTTCATTGGAACCGATGAGCCTCAATGATGTTTTTGAAGATATCAAACGGGTCGCCGCGGCCTTAAATGTTGAAACCGCGGGCGAGGGCCTAATCAAGAACATGAAGGGCCGAATTTCAGCCATTCAAGAAAAAACAAAAAATCTTCCAACGCATCCTAGAATTGCCTGCATTGAATGGACCGAGCCAATGATGGCTGCGGGCAACTGGGTACCGGAAATGGTTGCCATCGCCGGCGGTCAGGACCCCCTCGGCAAAGCCGGCGAACATTCACCTTGGATGGGCTGGGACGAGCTTCTTGAAGCAAAACCGGATGTCGTCGCGTTTATGCCCTGTGGCTACGATTTAACACGGACAAAGTCAGAAACGGATAGTGTCGTAAACGAACCTCAGTGGCAGGAACTGCCGGCCGTCAAACAAGGCCGCACCTACATCACCAACGGCAGTGATTTTTTTAACCGCCCCGGCCCTCGATTGATCGAGTCCTTAGAAATCTTGGCGGAAATTCTTCACCCCGAGACCTTCCAGTTTGGCCACGAAGGCAAGGGCTGGCGCCCCCTTTAACATGAATGAAAAAAAAGCAACCCCAGTCCTTTGGATGGAAGCAGACGGTTCCCCAATATCTTGCGAAGAAAAAATCAAGGTCTTGGACGAAAACCTGGAGGAAATAAAACAGGTTTGCCAGGATGCGTTCGAAGATGCCGTTCTGATGGGATGCGATGAAACAAAAGTGCGGGAAATATTTAAATCCGTTATTAGCAAAATTGACAATCCCTATTCACAACAAGGGCCGAAAAAAAATGCCGATAACAATAAACCCGTTCGATGCTGAAATAATTTCCGATGAAGAACTAGCTTTATGGAAAACCGTTCCTTCAGCCGTTGCTTGCGATGCCATGAACCGAACCAACGGCATGATCGCTGATATCCAATCGCTTGTACCGGATACCATCCTCGCCGGTCAGGCGTTGACTGTCCACGCCCCCAACGGCACCAATGCACCGCTCCACCACGCCGTGAAATGCGCCTTGCCGGGTTGCATCCTCGTCATCGATGCCAAGAACCTCAGAGACAAGGCCGTTTGGGGAAGTGTTGTGAACGCTTATGCTCTGACTTGCGGCGTCAGAGGGCTCATCTTTGACGGCTGTGTGCGGGATACGGCATTACTCAAGCAATCAGATATGCCAATATTCTGCCGTGGTTCGGCACCAAACGGACCAACAAAAGAAGAAGTTGGTGGCGTTAACATCCCTATCACCTGTGGCGGAGTCACGGTTCATCCCGGCGATATCATTATCGGCGATGATGACGGCATCGCCGTTATTCCCTTTAAAACGCGTCAACCGGTGCTTGAAAAGTGCCAAGCTCGCATGGCCGAAAAAGAAGACTGGAAAAAGAAAACCCAGGACGGGGTTTCGACGGCGGAACTTTGGAAACTTACCCCACCGAAATCATAGAAAATTTTCCGTAGATTATTTACCGATGAAATTGGGCTTGCGTTTTTCCATGAACGCCCGCCGGCCTTCGATGTAATCCTGACTGTCAAAACAAGCCTTCACCATCGCTTCGCAAGTTCCCAAGTCCCGGTCATCGTCGTTCTTGACAATCTCACCGACGATTTTCTTGATGGAAGCAACCGTCATGGGGGCATTGCCGGCGATCGTTTCGGCATAATCTTTGACAAAATCATCCAGCTCGGCATCCGGGACCACGCGATTAACCAAGCCCATACTGGCGGCTTCATCGGCGGCAAAACGCTTGCCGGTAAAAAATATTTCTTTCGTATAGGCCGGGCCGACAAGATCGGTCAGTTGGCGTACCTTATCAAAAGCATAGCCCAATCCCAGCTTGGCGGCCGGAATACCAAAGCTCGATTTATCCGTACAAATTCGAATATCGCAGCAAATAGCCACCGCAACCCCGCCGCCGATGCAATAACCTTGAATCATCGCAATGGTCGGCTTTGGAAAATTATAAAGGCCAAAATAAGCTTTGCGCCCTACCTCATCGTATTTTTTGATAGCCTCTTCAGACGCGCGTTCATCTTCGAACTTGGAAATATCTGCACCCGACACGAACGACTTGCCGCCGGCACCCGTGACGACAACCACCCGAACGTCATCGTCGTTCTTGAACGTTTCCAGCGCTTCCGTCACGCCCTCCCACATTTCCATAGAAACGGCATTGTGACGCTCGGGATTATTAAAAATGATCTTCCCTATCCCGCCTTCTTTTTCCATGAGGATCTTATCGGTTGCCATATTTCGGGTCCTTCCGGGCTTGAAACTTAAATAACGTTACGAGAACGGAGTTCGGCAAGCTGCTCTTCGCTGAAACCCAAACCCGATAAAATTTCATCTGTATTCTCGCCCCGTTCAGGTGGGGCCACTTTTAACGCGCTTTTCGACCGGTTCATACGGATGGGTTGCGGCACCAATTCGATATCACCCATCGCTTCGCTCTTGACCGTCTCGCGAATTTTCAAATGTTCGACTTGCGGTTCCGCAAACACTTGATCGATAGTGTTGATCGCACCGCAGGGAATACTGGCGTCATTTAAGCGCTTCAGCCAATACTCTGTTGTATTTTCGGAAAAAAGCTCGTTGAGATCATCACAAAGCTGGTCGCGGTTTTTATCGCGGGATGCACCATCGACGTACTTCGGATCATCAATCCACACTTCTTTGTCGACTTCTTTGCAGAACCGGGCCCAAATCACATCGCCGGCAACACCGAGATTCATATGGCCGTCTTTGGTTTTAAATACACCGGTCGGCATACTTTGCGGATGATTGTTACCGGCCTGTCCCGGAATTTCCTGATTGACCAGCCAACGGGCGGCTTGAAAATCGAGCATAAAAATCAATGATTGCAAAAGTGATGTGTTGACCCACTGTCCTTTGCCCGATTTTTCCCGCTCGATGATGGCAAGCAAAATTCCGTAAGAACAGAAAATGCCCGAACAAAGGTCAGCGATCGGGATGCCCACACGCATCGGGCCTCGGCCCGGCTCACCGGTAATCGACATCAGGCCGGCCATGCCTTGCGCAATTTGATCAAACCCCGGGCGTTTCGCATCGGGGCCGTCTTGACCGAAACCGGAAATACTGCCGAGGATAACCCGGGGGTTGATGGCGGCAAGCGTGTCATAATCGATGCCTAAGCGTGCCTTGACATCAGGCCGAAAATTTTCGACGACAACATCGGCGTCTTTCACAAGCTTCTTAAAGATTTCGAGTCCGTCAGGCTCTTTCAGGTTGAGCGTTAAGCTGCGCTTATTCCGCTGCAGATTTTGGAAATCCGGCGTATGCCGGGGCGCGCCCAAAGCGCCATCGGCTTCCAAGGCCGAGGGCATTTCAACCTTGATCACATCAGCACCCCAATCGGCAAGCTGGCGTACACAGGTCGGGCCCGAACGCACACGGGTCAGATCGAGAACTTTAATGTGGTCTAAAACATCGGCTGCAGGGACGTGTGGCATGGAATCTCCCAGTCACAATTTATTTTGATTTCAATTCGGCCTTTGTCATAGCCAATCTGCTGGGCCCTCGACAAGCCTTAAGCGCGAAAATCCTTCATATCCGCCAAATCGGGCTTCTCAAAAAGCGCTGAACACCAGGCTTGAAGAACATCAGCCTGCTGGTCCGACCAGCCGCCGAACAGGACATTGGCGCGGAATTTTGCCTCCAGTTCTTCGCGGGTCAGAGGTTCCTTCACACCGCCCCGAAGATGGGGCTGACGGACCTCCCGGGTACTGCCGTCATCGAGAGTCACAATCAAATGTCCTGAATAATTCTTAGGGTATTCATCATTGGGGTCGATTTCGTAAGTAATTTTCGAGGCAAGCTCGAGCACCTTCGGATCGGTTGTTCGCTCCTCGGTGAACTGCTTGAGACCTGCAGCCTGATCGATAATGCCGATGGCCGAACAGAAATGTCCGCTGAACTTTGCCGAATACGGTGTCGAAGGTTTTTGCTTTTCCGCTTCAGGCTCCCACAACCGGTGCACGGTCCCTTCGCCGACTTTCGCGATAATACTTTTTACCTTCGAC
>CALINB010000212.1 GCA_938045325.1 uncultured Rhodospirillales bacterium
GCGAGGTCACCGGCCCGTTCAATACGGTGTATTACAACCGTAATCCCGCCGTCCAGAATTTTCGCATGACATTCGATAAGGAAGCGACAATCGGAACCCAAACGGCAAACTGGTATCAAACCATGCGGGAACATTTCAGCGAACGGGAAAATACATGGGCCCCGGAGTTGGGACTCGATTTTGCCGATTTTGCCGTCTTCGCAGGCACTCCGGAATGGGTTGGGCGTATGGTCGAGCCCCTGACAACAGCACTAGCTGATTTCAAGGGGCCCATTCTTTATCTCGGGCTCGGTTCCGTCGAAGTCATGAACAATTGCACCATCGATGATTTGTTGGGGGTGGACCAAACCGTTCTTAAAAAAGCCGATCTTATTACGGTTCGTGACACAGCGGCGGCAAAATTTTTGGCACCGCTAAATCCTCACGAGCTGCCCTGCCCGGCATTATTCAGCGCACAAGCGAAACCGAGAACCCAAAAGCAAAAAATTGCTGTGTCCTTTCAAGGCACGGCACCGACAAACACGCAGCGCACTGATAGCGATGTCCGCGATTACATGATTAAACTTTTGGAAAAACTGAATCAGCATTTCACGTGTTCCGTTATCGCCCATTACGTCGACGAATTGGCGGAGCTTAAAGCGCTCATCCCGCAAGGCATTGACCTCATTTATCATGCGGATGCCGCCGACTATATCTATACTTATGATCAGTTTGATCTTGTTGTTACGACCCGCGTACACGGTGCCGGCCTCGCTTCAGCCCTTGGCATTCCCGCCTATGCCATCGCGCATTCCCACCGTTCGCAAACGGCAGATGGTTTCTTGGCCGAAACCGTCGATATCGCAAATGACTCTGTCGATGAAGTGTTCTCACGAATTCAGCAATGCGACACCCCGGCAAAGTCAAAAATAATCCTTCAACATCAAATGGATAGCAAGAATCGATATTTGGAATTCTTAAAGCCCCTTTTTGCACCCCTCACCAGGCATGACGCGACACCATGAGCACGTCCCCTTCACCCGATGACGTCCTGCAATTGATTGGCGCGGGACGCCTCGAAGAAGCCGAGCAAATATGCCTGCACGCACAAAAAGAAACCGGCAATGCCGAATACATTTACTTACGCGGCATTGTTCACGCACAACAACAAAACTTCACAGAGGCAATTAAGCTTTGCGAAGAGGCATCGCAACAATTGCCGGACCGGGCCGACATTGCCTACAACTTCGGTGTGATTTGTTATTCAGCAAACGACCTCAAGCGTGCCGTTACAGCGTGGCAACACACTGTCGAAATCGATAAAACCCATGATGATGCAAATTTTAATTTAGCTTTGGGTCTCGACCAACTCGGGCAGGAGAAAGAAGCACAGAAAACGTATGAAATGCTACTGACCGTCAACCCGAAACACGAATTGGCGCTTTATAATCTTGCCAATTTAAAGACCCGCCTAAATGAGTCCGAAAAGGCCCTGCCTTTATATAACCGGTTACTCGCACTCAAACCGGATTTCGAGGCCGGCTGGATTAATTACGGCATGGCGGCACAACGCGCCGGCACCCTCAAAGAGGCGGAAGATCATTTCAAGAAGGCCATCGCACTCAATCCGCAATCAGTCGATGCCCATTGGAACCTTTCACATTTGCTGTTGATCCAAGGCCACTGGCAGGAAGGGTTTGCCGAATACGAATGGCGCCTGCAACGTGCCGAAGCGCCTAAGCCCGAATGGCCGCAACCGGTTTGGGACGGATCGAAAATAAAAAATCAACACTTGTTGCTTTGGGTCGATCAAGGTGTCGGTGATGCGATCCAATTCCTTCGCTACGTGCAATTCGCCGCCGAGCGAGTCAAAAGCATCACGCTACGTTGCCAACAATCCCTTGTACGGCTTGCCGAAACCGTGCCGGGCATCGATCAAGTGATCGCAATGGATGATCCATTGCCGACGTTCGACATACACGCACCGTTAATGAGCCTTGCACATATTCTCGGCAATACCGATCCGGCCGGTTCATGGCATGGGGAATATTTATCCCCACCGCAAGAATTTACTTTAGAAATGCCCAAACACGTTCGGCACATTGGCTTGGTGTGGGCGGGCAACCCGGCCCACCGGAACGATTCCAACCGGTCTTGTCCGCTCGAGGTATTGCAACCGCTACTGGATGTACCGGATACGGCTTTTTACAGCCTTCAGGTCGGTTCCGGTCCAACAGGCCTTTCATCAACACCGGGTTTCGAGAATGTCACCGATCTCGCCCCACGGCTGGATGATTTTGCCGATACGGCGGCGGCCATCGAGGCACTTGATTTAGTCATCTCCGTCGATACCGCCGTCGCTCATCTTGCTGGGGCACTCGGAAAACCGGCCTGGGTTTTCATCCCCGCCATCGATACGGACTGGCGTTGGCAGCTTGAGGGAACCGTTACGGACTGGTACCCAAGCCTACACCTATTCAGGCAACAAACGCCGGGCGACTGGACCCATACCGTTGCCGACATGGCCGCGGCCTTGGCAAAATCTTAAACCTTGGCCGCTACGATACGCACGGAGACTGCGTATGAGTGACAGCACCATCAAAAACCTGAGTCAATGGCCGAACCCGGCCTTTTGGCAAAGCCTTGCACCCGGCCTTCATGTTTGCGATCCCGAATATATCGACGGCCATCCACCGCTGAATTTCGACGAACAAACATTAGCGGCAATGGATACTGATCTTTTAAGCGAAGGCTATTCACGCTATTTGCCGGATCAGTGGAACTTGGATATCGGCGCCCTCGCCGGCCGCATCGAAAAGCTTCACACTTCTGGTTTTTTGCCCGTCTTCTCGTTTGTTTACGATGAATACTGGTTATTGTTTGCCAAGTTACGTGAAGCCCTTTCCCATATTATGGGATCTGACTACCAGATCATGCCTGCGTTCTGGACTTGGTGCCTGATGCCCGGCAAAGAGGCCGTCGGGTTTCCGCCACACCGGGACCGCGGCCGAGTCAGTCTGTTTGAAGACGGCCGGGCAAAGTCGCTGACCATTTGGATCGCGCTCACAGAAGCGACAGCGGAAAACGGCTGCATGTATTTACTGCCGGCCGACTTAGACCCGCAGTACAACACGGCCGACGAACAAAACTGGTCATTCCCCTATAATGACGTTCGCGCTTTACCCTGTCCGGCAGGCACAATTATGTGTTGGAACCAGGCTATTTTGCATTGGGGCGGGCGCAGTTCGAAACGGGCGCAAAACCCCCGGATCAGCATATCCCTGGAATTTCAACGGGCTGATGTGCCGCCGTTTAACAAACCCCTCTTACCGAACGATAGCCTGCCGCCCTTTGAATTGCGCATGAAGCTAATTGCCTTGCAGATACTGCAATACAAGCACCTTTATCCGCTTTCGCCCGAGCTGGAAGAATTCATTATGCAAATGGGACTCGGCACCGCATAACGCGGACATCAAGATTTTTAATTTTAAGAAATCTCAGTAAACGTTATTTCTGACGATCAACGTTTAATTTGCCTTCCAACAAACCTTCGGAGACTTGAAGATCAATATTGATCAAGGTGTCCAAAGTCTTTTCGGGAATCTCAATCCCGTGCGACATGGTCGCATCGGCAACGTAGTTTGCCAGTTTGGTCAAGTTTTCCTGTACGTTTTGTGAAGCACGAACTTCCGGGCGGGAGACAAGCGTGCGAATACCGACCCAAAGTTCCAAATTATGGTCCAAGGCAGCCGCTAATGCTTTTAAGTCACCTTTGGCGCGTGCCTGATCCAACAGCACGGCGGCTTGCGACATGCTAAAAGCATCTTGCTCCGTCAGGCTCAACCCTTCGATTTGTGCCGCATCTAAAAGCAAAAAATCTTCTCCTACCAAAATAGTCCGTACGATCAACTATATGTCCGTACGATCAACTATATAATGTATCTGATAAGGCAAATCTTGATAACTGCCAAGTTGGCTCTGTGAGGCGCTTCAAATCGGCTCTTTTCTGACTTTTGGCTTTATAAACACCCGATCATC
>CALINB010000213.1 GCA_938045325.1 uncultured Rhodospirillales bacterium
AATATTGCGTTGATGTTTAACATGATCCTGATTTTCGGCGGCCTGTCATTCTTGCAAGCCACCCTCACGCTGCCGGGTATTGCCGGGATTGTGCTGACCATCGGCATGGCGGTCGATGCAAATGTACTGATTTTTGAACGAATTCGCGAAGAAGTTCGCGTTGGGCGAACGCCGATCTCGGCGATCGAGGCGGGCTACTCCCGCGCCATTACGACCATTATTGACGCCAACTTAACGACATTGATTGCTGCCCTATTGCTCTATCAATTCGGTTCCGGGCCGATCCGGGGCTTTGCCGTCACATTATCCATCGGCATTGCGACCTCGATGTTTACGGCCATCATGCTTACCCGCTTGCTGATTGTGACGTGGCTGCGCCGCAAACAGCCTGAAATTTTGCCGGTGTAGGGGAGAGAGACGATGGCATGGCACGGCTTTAATTTTATCCCCGCGGGCATCAAGTACTCGTTCATCCCCTTTCGGAAACTATTTTTCTTGTTTTCCGCGTTGCTGATAGTTGGTTCGCTTGGTCTGTATTTTGTTAAAGGCCTGAATTACGGCATCGACTTTAAGGGCGGAATCCTGATCGAGGTGCGCACTGCCGGCGATAAAGCCGATATCGCTGCCATGAGGGCATTGTTTAAGGATTCCGGTCTCGGTGAGGTGGCCTTACAGGAATTCGGCCGCCCCACGGATGTGCTGATTCGCGTGCAACGCCAGGAAGGCGGCGAGAAAGCACAGCAAGTCGCCGTGGCGAAAGTTAAGCAAATTCTCGGCGATAAGGTGACCTACCGGCGAACCGAGTCTGTCGGCCCGAAAGTCAGTGAAGAGCTGTTTTGGGACGGCGTGTATGCCGTTCTCGCGGCAATTCTCGCGATATTAATCTATATCTGGTTTCGGTTCGAATGGCAGTTTGGTCTTGGAGCCGTTATTGCCTTGTCTCACGATGTGCTCTCGACCATCGGCTTGTTTGCCTTGTTCCAGCTCGAGTTTAACCTTTCCACCGTTGCTGCTGTGCTGACGATCGCGGGGTATTCAATCAACGATACGGTGGTTGTCTTCGACCGGGTGCGTGAAAATCTGCGCAAATACAAAAAAATGCCGCTTTCTGAACTGTTTAATAACAGCATCAACGAAACCTTGTCCCGGACGGTAATGACGAGTGTGACGACGCTGCTTGCGTTGCTCGCGCTTTATATACTCGGCGGTGAAATTATTAAAGATTTCAGCCTTGCCATGATCTGGGGCGTTATTATCGGCACCTATTCCTCGATTTGTCTCGCCGTGCCGATATTGTTGTACTTAAGCATCGATCGAGGTGCTGACGTTAGCGACAACAAGGAGGAGGTTGCCGGCGAGGCGACCTAACGGACTATCGAAGGTCTCGATATCTCACCCCTGGTTCCGGCCGGGCTCCAAGTCATTCAAAGTTACGGCGAAGGCCGGTTTCGTATCGCGGGCGAAACGCATGAAGGTTCCGTATTGATATTTGCTGAAGAAACGGTTTCATGGCCTGTAACCGCGCCGAAAGATATTTTGTTGGCGTCATTTGACGCCTTAACCGCTCGGAAAAATAAATCCGGTATTCTCATTGTCGGCTGCGGTGAAAAATTTCTGCCGCCGCCGGCGGACATCGGACAAGGCTTGCGCGAGCACGGCATCGTCATGGAATGGATGGACACAGGGGCCGCTTGCCGTACATTTAATGTGTTGCTGGGGGAGGGGCGAGACGTCACCGCCGCGCTGGTCGCCGTCCCATAATCTAGAATGAGCCGCAACAAAAAACGGGGCCGCGAACGGCCCCGTTTCATTGTGAGATATTATCTCAGTTAGAAAATATTCTGCGCCGATACCATGGCATAGAGCATGGGGAACGACAGCAGTGTATTGGTTCGTGAAAACAGCATGGCTGTACGGGCGGATGCCGCTTTCGTATCGGCGTCCGCTTCAACAATGCCAAGCGCTTTTTTCTGGTTCGGCCAAATGATGAACCACACATTGAACCACATGATCATACCAAACCACATGCCGATACCGATGGCCGTCGCTTTTGCGCCGCCACCTTTCAGGCCGATGGTTAAGGCTTCGATCAAATAGCCGTTCATATGGGCCAGCAACAGGCCGGTGATAATCGTGGCCATGGCGCCCCAACGGAACCAGAATAAAGCCGCCGGTGCGATGACTTTGCTGATGGCGGGTTTCTGATCGTCAGGAATATTCCCCATATTGGGGATTTGGACGAAGTTGAAGTACCATAAAATGCCGATCCACATGATGCCGCTCACCACGTGGAGCCAGCGCATAAAGAATGTCGACCAAGCGTGATCCAGAGCAAAGCCCTGTCCGTGCATGCTATTCACCGCAAGAACCATGACCACCAAAAGGATCAGGCCCATGATGACGGTGTTCCGCAGCGATTGAAGGGGGTTATTCATGTCTGGTTTCCCTCTCTCAACGTTATAATGTTGTGTTTAAGTCCCTTGCGAGTGCGGATCATTCTAAGGGGTGAGGTCCAGGTCCGCAACGAGGGGGGCGGACAATAGGTGAGGGATATCGGCAAAAATCCGCACAACCATGCGGTTCACAGGGGGTGTTCTGTGTTTCATCAGGGCGTTGTTTTTAGTTTGTACAAACGGTGTAACCGTTGAGTTCGGGCGAATCATGGTAAAGAAATCGTTACGATCTTATTGTGCAGAGGCGGTCCGAAACGAAGACCGCGACCGTTTTTTGTGTGCGATGTTTGCACCGCCGCGTCATCGCGAAGCGTTATTTGCCCTTTATGCTTTCAACCTTGAAATTGCCCGCATTCGCGAGACCGTAACGGAACCGCTGATCGGGCAAATGCGATTACAATGGTGGCGCGATACGGTGACCTCGATCCAAGACGGCCAAGTGCCGCATCATCCCGTTGCCGAAGCGCTAGCGGAAACGTTCAAAAAATACAATTTAACGCTCCGTCACTTTGATCGTTTGCTTAATGCGCGCGAGTTTGATCTTACCGACGACTTGCCAACGAACATGGTGGCGTTCATTGAGTACGCGGAAGCAACGTCCGTGCCATTAATACAGTTATCATTAGAAGTGTTGGGCGTGACGGAAGAGTCGGCGCATAAAACAGCGAATGATGCCGGAACGGCATGGGCTTTAACCGGTTTGCTGCGATCATTGCCGGCATTGGCTGCTGCTGGGCGTTTTTTTGTGCCGCAGGATGTTTGCCAACGGTTGGGCAAACAAGCACATGAGTTAGTGGCGCTACCGGCATCCGCTGAATTAAAAATTTTTGTTGCTGATGTTTCAGAAGTAGTGCACGAGCGAATTCGTTTAGCACGGAAAAGCCAGCCATATATCGCCCGGCAGGCGGTGCCGGCTTTGCTGCCTATAACGATGGCGGATGACTATCTTCGATTGCTAAAGAGGGCCGATTACGATCCGTTTGCCGCGCGTCTGGGCCGGCTTAGCCCAGCAGGTATGTTCCGGCTGATCATCAATGGGTTTAGGGGAAGCTACTAAACGGGTTGGGAGCCGGTTTGCTACTGGCTTGCGGCGTGCCCGGCGCACTCGGTGCGGCACCGGCTTGTGAGTCTTCATTCGGTTTTAGGACCATGAGTTCCAGCGCCGATAATTGCGGGAAGATCGGCTCGGACCAAGCGTGATAAAGCATAATCGCGCCGCGACGGATATCAGGGAAGCCGACGCGGGAGTCATCAAATTGACGGATTTCCATCGTCGTAACGAGGCTGGTGGCGGGGTCGATGCTGCGCCAAATGGAAACGGGGTTCGATCGTCGAGGCTGTGCTAAGGGGGCAATGCCGCGCTGCAGACGTTGCGTCGGCGGGCCAAACCGTTTGGTGTAATAATCGATGATGGTTTTATAGGCCCGGCTGTCGAACAATGTGAATAAATTCGAGGCCCGTCCTTCGTCGTATCGGATGATTGCCTGAAGTCCCTGATACATGATGGTGTTGACTTCGAAATACGGTTTAATCGATGCGGCCCAGTCAACCGGTTCGACACAAAACAATAAAGCGCCGTCGCGTTTATTGATGCAGGGTTTTCGCATGTCGGGTCCGGATTCCGGCTTTTTAAGCGGTTCTTTGCCGATCTTTAGGCTTTGTCCCAGCGTCAACGTAACACCGGATAAATACTGATTGGGACCCTCCAGCTTTTTGCGTTTTCCCGTATGCGTTTTACGGGCTTCGTCCAACCGGGTGGTTTTCGTGACCGTGGCCGCCCATTGACTGGGTGATTCAGGCGACGAAGGGATATTCGCTTTATCCTTTTTCGTGGCTTGATCAGCCGGTTTTTTCGGCGTGTCCTCGAGTTGCAAAACATTCGTCATGCGCTCGAGAAAGCCCGGGTCTTTTTTCGCGACACGATCCGCTTCTTTTTCGAGGCGTCCGCCAATTTTTGTCGGTGGCCGGTCCGCTTTGGAAGGTCCTTTAATCGGCGGCAGTTTATCGAGCGGCGAT
>CALINB010000214.1 GCA_938045325.1 uncultured Rhodospirillales bacterium
GTAAGGCCAATATGTATGAAGAAGCCGCCAACATTCCGCTGATCCTTTCGGGGCCCGGCGTGCCTGCTGGTCAGGTGATCGACACGCCGGTCACGCTGGCGGAAGGCGGCAACACGATCCTCGATGCGCTTGGTATTGGCGATCATGGCAATCCAGTCAACCAAAGCTGGATTAAAACCGCGAATGAACCGAATGATATGAACCGCGTGGCCTTTAGCCAATATCACGCCGCGGGCGCCGACTCGGCTGCCTTCATGATCCGCAAGGGCACACATAAACTCATTTACTATGTGAATTACGAACCCGAGTTATTCGATCATGAAGCCGACCCGGAAGAAATCAATAACGTCGCCGGTGACCCCGCGTATACCGGCGTCATGAAAGATTTAAATGCAGAGCTCCGTAAATTTGTTAATCCGGAAAAAGTGAACGCTGAAGCGCAAGCTTCGCAAGCAGCCCTCCTCGCCAAGCACGGTGGGCGCGAAGCCGTTCTCAGCAAAGGCTCGACCCAAGGCACGCCGCCGCCCGGCGAGAAAATCGAATACGTCGAAGGCGGTTGATTCACACGATATAAATACGCATTGGCAAAACAAATCTTGGTTTATTTGTATCTCAATTTTTAATCAGCCAGTCATGATGCATGAAATCATCGAAAACCAACTGAGGATCACATGAAAAAATCCGGCGTGATGATTTGCGGTCACGGCAGCCGGCATACCGATGCCGTACGCGAGTTTGAGGAACTCGTGCGTGCGTTATCCGAACAGTTTCCCGATCTTCACGTCAGGCACGGCTTTTTGGAATTTGCCGAACCGGACATCCCTATGGGGCTTAATGAATTGCGCACTGAAAACATTGACACGATTTTAGCCATACCGGCGATGTTGTTTGCCGCAGGACACGTGAAGAAGGATATTCCCGAAATACTCGATGCATTTATTAAAGATCATCATGGCGTGACGATACAACTCAGCCGGGAATTGGGTCCCGATCCTAAACTTGTCCACGCGGCAAAAGCGCGAATTGAAGAATCTTTAGAACTGGCAACGGCAGACATACCATGGGCCGAAACGGCCTTACTGGTTGTCGGGCGCGGTACAAAAGATGATGCCGTTAACAACCTTGTCAAGGATATCAGCCAAACCCTGGGCCGTGCGTTACGTGCCGGTCATGCGCGTGTGTGCTACGCGGGTAGCGCTGCCCCATCGCTGGAAGAGGGACTGAACGAGGCCGCCGGCCTTGGTGTCCGGCGTGTAATCGTCTTCCCGTATCTTTTAAACACCGGCGCCTTGGTGCAAAAAATTTACACCGCGACGGATCAGGCCGCACGCAATCATACGTCGATCGAGTTCTTAAAAGCACCGTATCTCGGCAATCATCCAGACGTCATTGATACGTTTGCCGCACGCATCCGGGAATTATTGTAAAGTGTATACAAATGCATATTGCACTGGCCGCCTAATTAGTATTTGATTCACTCAATAACCTGAGCGAAATCAATTTTATCAGGCTGCCATTCAATTAAATTCTTCATGAGCCTTCTTATAATTCACATAGAAGGCACCCATTGAGGCAGCAGGAAGGGAGGCAAGCATGGCTGTAAAATTTGACCGTTCCGCAGAGGACTTCGGCAACATCACCGGGCTTGAACACACCAACGTGACGGTACCGGATCAATTAATGGCGACGGTATTTTACATAACCGGCATGGCCTTCACCCGTGACCCCTACATGGTCGCCGGCACCTGGAACATGTGGGTTAACATCGGGCGGAATCAAATCCACCTGCCGGTCGACCCAAACCCGCAGGTTTTCCGCGGCCACACCGGCCTCGTGGTACCGAGCCTCGATTACCAAGTCAAAAGCCTCGAAGCGGTCAAAGACGATCTCGCGGGCACTAAGTTTGATTTCGACCGGGGCAATGACCGCCTCGATGTGATGTGCCCGTGGGGCAATGAATACCGCTGCTATGAACCGAAGGCGGAATACGGCCCGATTAACCTCGGTATGCCGTACGTTGAATTTAATGTTCCCAAAGGAACGGCAGAGGGCATCGCACGATTTTACCAGAACGTTTTCGGCGGACCGTCAAGTGTCACAAAGAGCAACGGCTCTCAGGTTGCCGAAGTTAACGTCGGATACCATCAACGATTGTTCTTCCGCGAAACCGACGACTCGCTACCCGAATTCGACGGCCATCATTTTCAAATTTATCTCGCGGATTTTTCCGGCCCGCACAAAAAACTGCTCGATCTCGGCGTCATTTCGGAAGAAAGCAACCAATATCAATATCGCGTCGTCGATATCGTCGATCCGGACAACGGCGATAAACTTTTTGAGGTCGAACACGAGGTCCGTTCCATGAGCCATCCGCTTTATGGCCGTCCATTCATTAACCGTAACCCGATCCAAACCAATCGCAACTACCAACCCGGTCACGACGACCGGTCCTGGACACCGGCACACGATGATCCGAATGATCAACTTGGAGGTAAATACTGGCGCCTGAAGCGAATGGTGGCGGTGGCCGGCGATCAGCAGCACCGGTCGATACAGCAGATTATCTCGCCCGCGTCGCCCGCGTTGCACCCGCCATCAAGGAAGCATCGTTTCGAATTGAAGAAGACCGGCGCATTCCGCCAGAGCTTCTTGAAAAACTTCACAGCGAAAAACTGTTTCGTTTATTGCTGCCGAAAGTTTACGGCGGTGAAGAAATCGATCCACCGACGTTTTTTCAAACCATCTCCGCTGTCGCCGAAAATGATTCCAGCACCGCCTGGTGCCTATGCCAGGCAAACGGCTGCTCGACAGCATCGGCTTATGTTGAGCCGCACGTCGCCGAAACCATTTGGGGCAATGACCCTAAAGCCGTCGTTGCCTGGGGACCTGGCAAAGGCGAATCGCGCAAAACCGATGACGGATATATTATTTCCGGACGCTGGCAATTCGCCAGCGGCAGCCGTCACGCGACCTGGCTCGGCGCCCGCATGCCAGTCGAACTCGACAATGGCGAAACCGCCTATCGTGCACTGCTGTTACCGGCGTCGGAAGCAAAAATGGACGACATCTGGAACGTACTTGGCCTGCGCGGCACCGCCAGTGACGGTTACGATGTTAAAGACTTATTTATTCCAAAAGATTTCAAAGTCACCCGCGGCGTTGAAGCCGAAGAGCGCCGTTATGATTCACCGCTTTATTTGATTCACGCCAACATTCACTTTGCAACGGGCTTTACCGGTGTGGCACTTGGCATTGCGCGCGCGATGCTGGAAGAATTTAAAGCCTTGGCGTCGAAAAAAACGCCGAACCGGCTGAAGCTACGGCTTTGCGAAGACCCGGTCGTGCAATTAATGGTCGCGAAAGCCGAGGCTCGGATCAAGGCGGCGCGCGCATTGATCCTGAGCGAGTGGACGGATATCTGGGAAGAAGTAAAAACCAATCACGAATTTACAGAAGATTCCCGTATGCGCATCCGCCTCGTCGCAACCCACTGCATCCATGAAGCGAAGGATGTCGTCAATGAATTGTACGATGCTTCCGGCGCAACCTCGATCTTCAATAGTCATCCGATGCAAAAATATTTCCGCGATATTCATACCCTCACGCAACAAGGTCAGGGGCGGAAAATGTACATGCAGGTAGCTGGCCAGCACCTCATGGGCCTCGAAGCCGACATGCCGGAACCGTCTTGATCAATCTATTCTAAAGCGCCTTTAAGGCTTTTTCATAGAAACTGAGATCAATGTATTTGCCGGGATCGTTTAACGGCGCTTTTTGGTCGACATATTGGCTACGCAATTCCAACACGGTTTGGAAACCTTTCATATTGATTTTACCCAAGGGCGTCAGGCCGCTACGGGGGTTCAACAATTTTCCCATCACTTTATCAATGGCCTTGGGATTGATCGCCGGCATGCGCTTGAGGAGCAGTTCCGAGGCTTCTTGATAGTTCGCTTCATTGAGGGTCCATGCGAGGCCCTTCAAATAGCCGATGATGTAACCCAGCAACGCACCTTCGTTTTCTTCCGCCCAAGCCCGGCTCGCCGCAAAACTGCCGCCTTGATAATCGTCAAATGTATCGAGACTGCTTTCGAGCACGCGAAATCCCTTCGCCAGTGCCATGGATGTAAACGGCTCGATGGTTAGCGTACCTGCATGGGTACCGTCCTCAACCGATTTCCAACGGTCCGGCGTCGCGCCGACCGGGACCAGTTCGTAATCGTCTTTGGTGAGGCCCGCGTTATCGAGCATGCGGTACAACACAAATGCAAAGCCGGTCGCCAGGGCATCGAGTGCTAGGGTTTTTCCTTTTAAATCGTCAAAGGTTTCGACTTCAGGCGCAACCACGAAGGCAAGCTCGATTTGTGTCGCCCCCATAAAGGCAAACAAGTCTGGTTCTTTATCCAGTTTTGCCACCCCTTGGCCTTCCTGGTAAGCAACCACGTTATCAATTGCCGTGCCGGCAATCTGGAAATTACCTGAGACCAGGTTCTTGGCCTGATAAACCGAACTTGGCGTGGTTTCATGGCTGGCGACGACACCGGCCTCTTCGAAGAAGCCTTTTTCCTGGGCGGCAAAAATCGGCAGGTTGGGTGCGCCGGGAAAACAAATCAGATCGAGGGATTTAAGTGCCATTTTCTTCTCACTCTATATATGTATTTACTGCCGCTCGTGAATTGGCCGGTGACCGCACTTCTTTCAATTCCGAACTGAAACCCTGAAAAATTTATTTATCGTCACATTATATATATGCGCTCTGAATATTTATGCGCTCTGATTTGATCAATTTGTAGGGAAGACTGTATCTTATAAAGCAAGGAATTACCGCCTATGTTTTTGCCCTCAAGCCTCTGACCCAAGGGAGAGATCATGACAATCAATGTCCGCCGGGTCGTGACCGGCCATGATGAAAACGGCAAGGCCGTCGTGACCATCGATAAACCTTTCGAGAAAATCAACACCATGCGCTCGGGCAACTCCGCGGCGACGTTCTGGATAACAGACGATATGCCTGCCGAGGTTGATGTGACCGAAGACCCGGCCGAGCGCGATATCGATATTGAACCGCCCGAACGCGGCACCGTGTTTCGGATGCTTGAACTCGTGCCGGGCAAGGATCCGTTCATGCACCGCACGAACACGGTGGATTATGTCGTTGTGATTTCCGGTGAATGCGTGATGCTGCTCGATGAAGGCGAAGAGGTCGAAATGAAAGCCGGCGATGTCATGGTGCAAAACGCAACCTGGCACGGCTGGGCCAATCGTTCGGACAAACCATGTCATATCGTTTTTGTGCTCACCGGCGCAAAGGAGCCGAAAAAGCACCTGCATCACGATCATTAAAATTCACGCATTGGGAAAACACGCCGACAGGATGGCTTCTAGATGCTGATCCTGTTCCGGCGCATTCTTGATATCTGCTTGCTCAAAATATAGCGCGATATTTGCAGCGGCCGCCCGTTTGGCTTTGCCGCTGGGAATGTCCGACCGAACATCGATCGGGACGGCTTCGGCTAATAATACCTGTTCGATTTTTTCCGCTTCCAATTCCATGCCAAGAATTTTTTGCCGCAATGGTTCGGTTTGATTTTTCTGGACAGAATCAAAACCGCTTTTTAAGCGTTGGCGCACGGCCCGCAGGCCCTTCGCAATCTCGCTATGCCAAGGATCAACCACTGTTCGGCATTGATCTATTTGTTCCGTTGTAAACACTTTTCCCTGACGGCCACCGTAACAGCAGAAAAGCAGAAGATTGACGTCGATGCCGCTTTGTTCCTGCAATGCCAAACAGGCCGATGCGACACCGTCGACGGCATAGTGATGAACAGAAAACTGCCAAAAGGGATGATCATTCGTCATGAGGTCACCGATCTCATGACCGGTTACACCGGCTCGAAATTATCCAAGGGCGCTGACGGCTCGACATCATGAATGACGATGCCGCGTAATTCGTCCCGAAATCCGGATGCAGTGGGCCGGCCGTGATCGTCGCATAGCCATAGGCGGATAAGGTGCCGTTTGCGATCCGATTCGGGCCAATCTTCAAAGGCTGTACGGGAATGCAGCATGACATGATTATGCAGCACCTGAATGTCACCGGGAAGAAAGTCCATATCAAAATAAATTTCATTGACCTTATCCAGATAAGCGGCAACCGCTTGTTGGCGCAATTCGGTGAACTTCGGCACGTCGGGAATATTTTGCGCCTTCATGATGCGCGATCCGATTCCCTTTGAGCTGAAATAGCCGTCCTGAAAAGAAAACACCGGCATGGTGTACCAAGACGGCTTACCATCTTTGCTTTCGTTGTATTTCGTGAAATAGAAATCCTTTACTAAATCCTCCACAAAATCGGCGTTCAACTTCAGCAGTTCATTATAAAGCGTTACCGAACTGGCGATCCGGCTTGCTCCTCCCGATTTCGACGGATGCAGGCACATCAACGCGACGTAATCACACATATCGGAATGGAAATGCATTTCATCGGCAGTTTGATAGCCGCGAGCCAGTTGATCTTCGTAATCCTGTCCAAGCGCTTTTACATGGCCGAGCATATGGCCTTTGGTGTTTTGCGACACGGTCCGGCCCAATCGTGTGCCGATCCCCCAAAACGCGATGGCGGCCTGCTCCTTGGTGAATCCTTCTACCGGCACATCACGTATGAGAAAGAAACCGCGACCTTCAAGCAACTCATCATACAATGCTGCCAATCCCTTATCGAATTCCGGCAAGGGAAAGTTTTCACGGGTGATATCTAAGATCGGCACGCCTTCGCGTTCAATATGTGAAACCGCTTTACAAATATCTGCTTGTTCCGCCTCCGATAATTCATAAATCCAATCATCGGATGCCGCGAGTTCGTCGGCGGTCCAGCCCGCTGGATCGACCAAGGGTTCTAGCGGTTTGGCGTGTTTACGTATGCGCGGGGCGGGCTTAAACGGCATGAATGGGGCTACATTTATTTTTTAAGGCGGTCGAACACACGTCCGAAACGCCACCGGTACACTTCGACCTTTTCATAAATGCCGGCCTTGTTGTTAGGTTCTTCCGCCCACATAGACCGGCCGGTTTCCAAATCCGGCACATCGAACATAAAAGCAGATCCCAACGGGGTTTCACCATCATCTTGCACCAACGGTCCGCGCATCATGGTGATATCGGCACGATCTTCGAGAAAGCCGCGATGGGCATCCTGCAGCTCTTTGCGTTTCTCAAGCATGCCGGGACCATCGAGGGCAAATACCAACATCGGGATATTACCTTCGGTGCGCGGGCAATCGCGCCAGGTGTGAGGCGCTTTATTGTTGTAGCGATGAATCACAGCACCGTATTGAACGCCATGCTGAATAAAAGGTTCGTTCGCGACGTGATCCTCGGCCGCCTTACGGTCGGGTAAATCAAGCACACGGAAGCTGCCGAGTTCTTGGCTACCATCATCCGTCGTAAAGGGACCGGCAAAGATTGTTGCTTCATCGAATTGCTGAAGATAGTCGAGATGAGCATTGCGGTACTCATCTCGCAGCGGACCGGAATCGGCCTGATCGAATATCTTAATGGCGAATAACATACCTTCCTCTCCAAAATATTTCTTTATGTCTAAACCGTGCCATCCGATCCTTCAAGTCACCCCCACCAAACAGCCGCGGATTCGCACTTGCTCCCTTGAGGACGGTAACTATGATGGAGATATCAACGGCTCACACCCCGCGCCGTCTATCAAACGTAGAGGAGAATTATCATGCCGAAAGCATCCATCGGCGTCATCGGCCTTGGCAACATGGGCTACGGAATCACAAAAAACCTTGCAAAAAATAACGTACCCTTACTGGCCTGGGATGCTTCTCCGGCAGCGCGCAAGAAAGCCGAAAAGCTGCGCGGCGTTACGATCGCTAAACCCGGTGAAATGGCCGCGCAATGCTTCGCCATTCATTTTGTTGTCCCCGCGACACCGCAAATCGAACAGTGCTTAAAAGGCAAAGACGGCATCTTGGCACATGCCCACAAGGGGCTTATTTTGTGCGATCACACATCTTCCGATCCAGTTAAAACGAAAAAGCTTGCAGCGAAGGTTGCCAAGCAGGGGATTGAATTCATTGATGCCGCCATGAGCGGCGGCGGTGCGGTCGGTGCCGAGCAAGGCACCATCAGCCTGCTGGTCGGTGGCGACGAAAAAATCTTCAAGAAAATACAGAAGTACCTCAAGATGTTTTCCAAAAAGATATTTTATATGGGCCCGATCGGCGCCGGACAAACTATGAAACTCATCAGCAATATGGTGCTGCACACGACGTTCGTCGCCGCTTGTGAAGGCAGCCGTATGGCGGAAAAGGCCGGCATCCCATTGGAAAAAGCGATTGATGTTTTCAATGCCGGTAACGCACGCTGTTATGTCACCGAAGCCCGCTTCCCCAATCATATTCTCAGCAAGAAATGGGACGCCCGTTCGATTGTTTACAACCTCAATAAAGACGTCGGCATGGCTGTGAAACTCGGTGATGACCTCGGCGTAAAACCGAATGTCGGCCGCCAAGCTTCGCGTTTTCTTAAGAAAGCTATGAAAATGGGCATGGCGAATAAGGACTTTTCCTTACTCTATCGCGATTTCGACAAAATTCAGAAAATGTGAGGCTTCGCCGACCGGCACGAATATCCGGGTTCGCGGTAATCAAGGGCCTGCAACCTACTGAAATGAAAGGTTTTCACCGGCTCTCTGGGTCGTGTAGACTATCGCCTTCAAAGTTTAAAATAGAGTTGAACCATGGCTAACCGCCAACGCCTGATTATTGGAATCACCGGCGCCTCCGGGCCGATCATCGGCATACGCGCGTTGGAAGTGCTGCAGGACGTGCCCGATGTCGAGACCCATTTGATTTTCTCGCCGGCGGCGGCACAAACCATCGCTGCGGAAACAAATTTCTCACTCGATGACGTTCGCGGCTTTGCCGATGTGGTGCACAGCTTCAAAGATATCGCCGCATCGATTTCGAGCGGATCGTTTCAAACACTGGGCATGCTGGTCGCACCATGTTCGATCAAAACCCTGTCTTATATCGTTAACTCATTAACCGATAACTTGATTGCGCGTGCCGCCGACGTGTGCTTGAAAGAGCGCCGCAAGGTCGTACTAATGGTGCGTGAGACACCGCTTCACCTTGGTCACATCGAGCTGATGTCACGAGCGACTCAATACGGTGCTGTCATGATGCCGCCGATGCCAGCGTTTTATCACCGCCCACAAACGGTTGATGATATTGTCGACCAAACCGTCGGGCGCGCCCTCGATCAATTCGGCATTGACACTGATATCGTTCATCGTTGGCGCGGAACTCAATCCGCCGCCACCGGCAACCTTTAAACAGTAACGTCATGCAACGTCCCTTTGAAGGCATCAAAGTTCTCGACATTACCCATGTGCTTGCCGGGCCGTTTGCCGCTTATCAATTAGCGGTGCTTGGCGCCGATGTGATTAAAATCGAAAACCCCGATGACGTCGATCAATCCCGTTACATGGGATCGGATAAAGACCTCAACCAAGCCAATATGGGCACAAATTTTCTCACGCAAAATTCGAATAAAAAATCCGTCACACTTAATCTTAAAACCGAACAGGGCCGCGGCATTCTCAAACAGCTTGTCAAAGAAAGCGACGTGCTGATCGAAAACTACCGGGCCGGCTCCTTTCGGGACCTCGGACTCGGCTACGACGATCTTCGGGAACTCAATCCGGCATTGATTTATTGTTCGATGACTGGTTACGGACAAGCCGGTCCGCGCGCGCATCACACTGTTTATGATCACCTCATTCAGGCGAACTCGGGAATCATGACGACAACCGGCACGCCGGAAACCGCGCCGTTGAAAACCGGCATCCAATTTATGGATTACGCCACGGGCACGATGGGTGCCTTTGCCATTTCGAGCGCGCTGTTCCAACGTGAGAAAACCGGCGAAGGACAATATATTGATGTCGCCATGCTGGATGTCGCGGCGATCCTGTCGGCGTCGCACATCACCGGCTATTCCGTCTCCGGCCATGCACACACAGCCAAAGGCAATTGGCACCGGTATGCCAGCAGCCAGCTCTATGAAACCAAAGACGGGCTGTTGATGCTGGGGGCGGCCAACCCGGGACAGCACCGCCGGTTGATGAAAGCGCTCGGCCTCGATCATCTCGCGCACGAAACCTACGAACAGCGCGATGCGCAACGCGACGAGGAAACCCAGTCCATAACCGAAAAGCTTAAAGAAAAAACCGCCCAAGAGTGGGAAACGTATTTACAGGAACGCCACGTGCCGGCGGCAATTCTCCGGACCATGCCCGATATGCTCGGCGATCCGCACCTCGATCATCGCGGAGTGTTTCACCATTACGAAAACATTGAAAGCATCGGTACGGGGGCAACCGTGCCTATCGCGGCGTTTACCTATCAAGACGGCGGGCCACAGATCGATACACCACCGCCGACACTGGGAGCGGATACGGATCAAACTTTAATCGATCTGGGCTACAGCGAATCCGATATCAAGGCCTTGCGCGAATCCGGCGCTATTTAAAACGGTGTATCGCCTTCGATGGTCGTGCGCCACATCAACCGGCGGTCGTTTTCGTCGTAATCGTTGATCGCGCAGTGCATGGAACACCGGTTATCCCAAAAAACGACGTCGCCTGCTTGCCAGCGGTGACGACATACAAAATCGTCACTCACCGCATGCTCGAACAATTCATCAAGCATGGCACGGCTTTGGTCTTCCGCCACACCCACGAGATGAGTCGTCATGCCTGGGTTTACATAAAGTGCCTTGCGCCGGCTTTCGGGGTGGGTGCGAACGACCGGATGTTCGACCGGCGGTGTTTTCGCCAGGGTTTCTTTGGAAGCCGGTTTCGTGAGCCCCTTGCCGGCAATTTGCGTTTTTTGCGTAAAAGCAAAATCGTGAACCGCCTTTAAATTTTTCAGCGTTTCTTTTTTGTGGTCGGGCAACGCTTCATAGGCACGGTACATATTCGAAAAAAGCGTATCGCCGCGCCCCGGGGGCACCTCGAGGGCATACATAATCGAGCCCATCGATGGTTTCGCCATATAAGAAAGGTCCGAATGCCAGTATTGGCCGGCACCGGCACGGCCGACTGGTTTGCCGTCTTCCTTCACGTTCGAAATAACATAAATTTGTGGAAAGCCCGGCAATAAGTAATCCTGCAAAACGTGCTCGGCAAGCGATCCGAATCGACGGCTGAAGGCGATGTGCTGCTCGGGTGTCAGGGACTGATTCCGAAACACCAAAATACAATGGTCGGCCAAAGCCCGGCGAAGCATCTCAACCGCTTCGGCATCAAGGGGCTTGGCAATGTCCAGTGCCGAAACCTCCGCACCCAAAACCGGCGATATTGGTTGAATGTTCATTATTCCATGCTGTCCAAATTGCCGAGCCGCAACATCATCATGGTGATGATTTTAACGTCATTGGCAAAATTGTTGCACTTCTTAAACTCATTCGCTTTATGGGCGGTGCTTTTCTCACCAGGAACGCCGGGGCCGAATTGCACGCCGTTGGGCAGCTGGCGCGCCGTCGTATAACCGCTCGAAGAGCGCGGCTTCGCTTTGATACCCGTAATTCTCTGAAACGTATCGAGAAGCGCTTCAATCCATGGCCCTTTCGGATTGCGATACATATAACGTTTAATTTTGATGCTGATATCAACGGCACTTCGGGTCCGTTTTTGCCATGCCGATAAACCGCGGCGAATTTCAGCAATGAGTTGTTCCGGCTCCTTACCGCGCGGCGCGCGCGGATTCACCACCAAATGCAATGCGCCATTCTTGATTTTTACATAGGTTACGACGGCCGTAAGCGGTCCCATAAACGGATCGGCATAGGCAACACCGAGTTTGTTGCCGTGATAATCAAGTCCCCAATTTTCGGACACATAAGAGGCCGCATCGGTGAAGTGATTACGCTTGAATTCGATTTTCTTTCCCGCTTGATGTAAAAAATCGAACTGACGCGAGACCGGGTTGATACCTCGCTGTGGTGATGCCGAATGCGCGGCTTCACCGATAACCGTCATGGTCACTTTGTTTTTATACGCTTTGGTTTGAATTTTAAAATTGGCACCGTTAGCCGCAACATATTTCGCTGCCAAATCATCAAGCTGCTTTTTCAATGCCTCTGGATTTTCTGTCAGAATTTCCGTCTGTGTTTGCGACGGAATTTTATTGAGCGCCCGCCCGCCGGTGGCCGATATAATTTCAACGCCTCTCCCCGTGGCGGTGCGTACCGGAAACTTGGCGCGGACGACGCCGAAGCCCTTTTCCGCGACACCGACCGGATAACGACCATCAAGCACAACATTATAGGGCGGCAGCTTATGGCGCTTTTTATAGTATTCGGTTGCCGAGCCACCGGTTTCCTCCGTGGATTCGATCATCAGGCGAATGGTCCGCTTCAATGGCATCCCCTCGCGTTTGATGGCACCCATGGCAAACAGTGCGGCAACAATGGATGCTTTGTCGTCACGGGAGCCCCGGCCATACATACGATTACCGATGATCGTCAACTTAAGCGGATCGAGGCGACGGCCGTCGTTGAGCACCCATTTTGCCGGATCAAAGGGCACGATATCACCATGAGTGAAAACGCCGAGTTCTTCGGCACCTGTCCCGCGCAGAATAACCTCAAAGATCCGGTTATCGACATTACGGTACGTCAGTTTGAATTTTTCAGCTATCGCTTCGACAGCTTTACCGAACTGAAGCGTCGCCGGATTTTCATGCTGTGGCTGATCTTCATTTTTGACCGTCGGTATCGCAACCAAGCCACGAAGCGTCTGGACTAAGTCACTGCTATATTTTTGAACCGTATACGCGCCCAGCAGACGATAACGTTCTATATCCGTATCGCTCTTTTTTTCCGAGGCAACGAATGCCTGAAAGCTCCCCAGTTGTTTTCCGTCCTCAATGTCTAACAATTCACATTTTTGCACTTGTGCAGCCGATGCCGCAGGGGCCGCAATGAGGAACAGCCAAAACATAAAGGGCACAGCGCTTTTGATCATTATCGACGCTCCCGTTTATTTTTGCTGCTTCAAATCGTAATCCCAAGGTGTCCAACGGGTTTTAATACCGAAGTCAAAACCTTTATCCCGCCAAATACTATGGATATGCCCGCTATCGTCATGAGCATCATGTTCAATCAGCAAACGGCGTCCTTGAATACGGTATAAATATGAGCCGCCTGGTTTGTCCGCGCCGCTCCAATGAAATCGCAAACTGCCGATTTCCCGGCGCCGCAGACTCTTTAAATAGGATTGAACATATGGGGCTGGTAAATATTCGATAAAAGCTTTTACTACGTCCAATAACAGGCTGATTTGTTTTTCCGTCATTTCAACAACGGTAATCCCGTCCTGATAACTAATATTATAAGTCTTCGTCCCGGGCGACGATTTAAGTCCGCCTAAAAGCCCCCCGCCTTCACGGGCTCTATTTTTCTGCGCCGGCGTCAAGCTATTGTACAGCGCCCAAACCGAATCAATATCGCGCGCTAGGGGCCGCAAGCCTTTATGGGGACCCGACGGGATAACAGACGGATTGCTGCCGATAAACGACGGCATCGCTGCGTCAATGCGATTGCCCTTAAAGGTATAATTCAGCGAAAGATGATGCCCTTCGAAACGCAAACCCCATTTTTGGTTTAAACCCGGTTTACCGAAAACGGTAAGCCAGTATTTCCTTGGATCGCGATACGACGGCGCATCTTCAATTACCGCCAAGGCGGCTTCGGCAAGCAGAATATTTTTTACCTTTTTAAATCCTGTCGGGCTGAGCACCGAACGAAGGACATCGTAAAACAACGCTCGTTGTTTATTGTCTACATCCTTCAAGCTGACCCCTTCGCGTGTTCCCGGCACCCATCCGAAATTAAATCGCTCATCATGATTGAATGGGTACAGTAAACGGCTGCGTAATTCCGCCGGTAAGGCTTTCGTAAATGCCGTGACGGCCGCAATGGGCTGCTGTTGAACCGGTACAGCCGAGGCCGGTAGCGCACCGAAAACAATAACGAGAAAAAATAAAGCAGCAATACGATAGGAAAATCGAACTTGCTTCATGAAACTGCCTATCAGGCCGGCGGTTCTTGCAGTGGCAAACGTACCGGCTCGTTGCGTTCGGCCGACAAATCGGCGGCAATATAAAGCTCCATCACCTGCCGGGCCTGCTCCGGTTTCACCAATACCGGCTGATCAAGCGCGACGGCTTCAAGAAAATGAACTGTTTCATTGTGCATGGAACCGGCAAAAACATGCCCAACGGATTCGCCCGGCATGGTAGAAATCGGTAGAACCATGCCATCATTCATGGTGTTGAGAATCACATCTTTGTGGGTATCGTCGACCATCACAGCACCTTCCGAGCCGACAAACTCGATCCAGGTCGAAGAGAAGTTCGGATACCCGGGCGGCAAGATCCACCCCGCGCCGATCACGAACACGACACCGTTATCCATGGTCACCGTGATCCACGTGCAGTCGACTGTATCGTGGGTTTTTTTCATCACGTTTTCAACGGATTGGGCATACACCAAGACGGGCCGCGCCGGCTCAAGGCACCACAACACAAAATCGATATCGTGTGTCGCTTCCATAGCTGCCGGTGATAACTTCACACGGCCGCTGATTTTGTTGCCAAGATTGCGTGTAATGTGGCGGCTGACCAAAGCGCTAACCGGTGAACCCAAGGTGCCGTCTTCAAGACATTTTTTGACATAGGCATACTTCGGATTGAACCGCTGAGAATAACCAATGGTAAATTTTAATTTTTTGCTGCGCGCCAAGGTGATGAGTTCATCGGCTTCATCGAGGGTGATGGAGATCGGTTTTTCCAAAAATACATGCTTCCCCGATTCCAAGCTCTCCTTGGCCATGGGAAAATGCAAAGTCTCCGGCGTCGCCGAAATGAGAACAGCATCGATATCTTTATTATCAATCAACTCCCGATAATCTTCCGTTGCCGTCACCGGATTGGTCGCTTGCGCCACTTCTTTCAACCGCTCGGGTTTCGTTTCGGCAATATGCAATTGATCGACGATCACATTAGCCGCGCACGTATCGGCACGAATACCGCCACACCAGCCGGTTCCGATCACACCGACATTAATTTGCTGCAAAGAACCCATTCGATGATTCCCTTTATATTTTAAGTTCAATTTCCAATTTTCGGTATCCAGCCCGGTCGGAAATTCAGAAAATGACCGATTTTATTAGGTGGCCCGAAACGTTATTCGTTATGTTGATTTTTACCAACAGGGCTGCACCATATTCCGCGAACGGGACAATGCCAAGGCCAAACGAACTTACAGGAAAAGGGAAAACAATGGTCAAAATTAAACCGAAAAAAAGCCGCTATATTGAAATGACCGGCGATTGCATCTCGTCCAAGCGAACCGATACCAAGGTCCGGGACCTCACCATGATTATCGATGAGCCCGAGTCCGTCGGCGGCACCAATCTTGCACCGACACCGGTGGAAACAACGATTGCCGCTCTGCTCGGTTGCACCAATGTCATCACACATAAAATAGCCGAAGCCAACGGCGTTGAAATCAGCGATATGTCTGTCAGCGCCAAAGCGCATTTTAATCAGATGGGCACCGGGCTAATGGAAGAGGTTGATGTGCCGATGATGGAAATTGATCTGAATATCAACATTACGACAGCTGCCAACGACGATGAGATCGCTATCCTTAAACGCGATTTACCGAGATTTTGTGCGGTCTCGAAAATTTTCCGCCAATCGGGCACCGAAATCAGAGAAATCTGGACGATTACCCGGCCGTAAAACGCACTTAAATAATATTACACAGCGTTCTAGGCAGCCTGAGGCCGAACTTCATAGACCGTTTGGGTGCGGTTGATGATACGGTCATATTTTTCATCAAACGGCGTCGCCGAATGCATGGTGCAAAGGTTATCCCACATCACGACATCGCCCTTGCGCCACTTGTGGGCATAGACGAATTGGGGCTGCGTGCAAAATGCTTCGACCTCTTTCATTAACGTTTCCGTGTCTTCTTCGTTGAGGTCACCCAACGTACGGATAGTCGGCACGGTTAACAGGATCGATTTGCGCCCGCTTTGCGGATGAAAGCAAACCATCGGATGATCCACCGGCGGCACTTTAGCGGCTTGCTCGGGCGTCAGCGGCGGGCGTTCGGGGTACAGAATATTATAGCGATAAGCGTGATCGTGGTGTGCGACTTTACCGTCGAGCTTATCTTTCATGTCTTGCGGCATCGCTTCAAACGCACCGCGCATATCACAAACAAGCGTATCACCACCCTCCGGTGGGCATTCGACACCATGAAGAATTGTTGCACGGCCGATCAATTCGCAAAAAATCAGATCCGCATGCCAATAATGGCCCCCCCGATATTGTCCGATATAGCGGCCTTTCTTTTTTACGTTCGAGAGCACGCGGACTTCCGGGTGATCAGAGTAGGTATTTTCCGCCAAATGGTGGACGTGCAACGGGCCGAAGTGCTTGGAAAAGTCACTGAGCTGCGCCGGCGTCAGGTCTTGATCGCGAAAGACGAGCACGCCGTAACGGCTGAACGCATCATCGATTTTTTGATAGGTTTCTGCAGAAACGGGCTGCGACAGATCAACGCCGCCGATTTCCGCGCCAAATTCATCTTTTATCGGTTGAATATTCAACATCGAAGGCTCCTGACTTTACGAATGGATATAATTTTATCATTTTAAAGGCTAATAATACAAACACACTAATCGTTTGGAGAATTCGATGGACATAAAAGAATTAGGCGTTGCGGTGATCGGTTCGGGGCGGATCGGCACATTACGTGCCAGTATGGCGGCACGGCACCCTGCTAAAAAGTTTCTTATCGTTGCCGATAAAGAAAAAGACCGGGCCGAAGTGTTGCGGCAAAAAACCGGTGCCGATCTTGCGACTGATAATAATTATGAAGCGATCTCGCACCCGGAAGTCAATGCGGTGTTTGTCTCCACGCCCGAGGACGATCACGTCGAGGCGATCATGCAGGCGATCGAACTCGGTAAGCCGATCTTCGTCGAAAAACCCTTAGCGCTGCGCAACGAAGACTGTGACGCCATTATTGATGCGGCCGAGGCCGCCGGCGTCGAGCTGGTCATCGGTTACTCACGCCGTCACGACCGGCGCTGGATGATGGCCAAGGAACAAATAGCTCAAGGTAACATCGGCGAAATCATCGGCATGCAACAACGGGTCTATAATACCCGCGCGCAAATGCTCGAAATCGTCAAGCGCTGCCTCGATGCAACACCAGTCATGGATGTGCTGACTTATTATGTCGACATGGCGTGCTGGTTCATGGGCGACATCAAGCCGGTCGAGGTCGTCGCCCGTACCCACGGTAAAGTCTTCAAAGAAATGGGCTACGACATCAACGAGATGACCTGGACGCTAATCACCTTCGAAAACGGCGCCGTCGTCAATCTCGGTATTTTCTATGCCTTGCCGGCGCGCTATCCGACATATGGCCAAAGTCCGCGGTTTGAAATTCTCGGCAAAGATGGGGTGATCTTGCTCGACGTCGACAATAAAGACAGTGTGTTCTTCACCGAAAAAGGCACGCCGCACGCCTACGTGCCCGACCACGATGTGAACATGCTGTTTATGCAGACCAACTCGTCAGGCGATTGGGCGGTCGGCGATTATTGGGGCCCGATTGCAAACGAGACCCGCACCTGGCTCGATCATCTGATCACCGGCGCGCCGACCGGACACACAACCGCTCGCGAAGGCCGGCGCACGGTTGCTGTCACATTGGCGATTGAAGAGGCGGCCAAAACCGGCAAAGCGATCACGCTGGATCTCAAATAAGCTATTTCTTTGCTTCTTCGGCTTTCATTTCTTCGATGGCTTCCAGCATACATGTTACGCCATAGGTGACGACCTTGGCGCCGCAGGGGTTCACGCACACCATGAGGGCTTCGGTAATCTCCACCGGATCGAGACCAAGCCCGATGCCTTTTTTGAGGTGCTGCTTGAGATGCGGCTGGTTGTGCGGGTTCGACATCTCGACGGCCAAGGCGATGATGTGAAACAACTCGTGCATTTTTTCATCAAAGCGGCGCTCTTTCCCACGGATGACGTGGTCGAGGTTCAGTAGGGCGTCCATATAATCCGGAAAATGCTCGGCAATAAATTGATGAGCCGGATAGACTCGGCCACGGCGCCGGGCAAGCTCTGCTGCAAGTTCCTTACCGTCTAAATTTTCCCCTGATTGATCTGCTGGCATGTCAGTTCCCTCCCTATGTTCAATGCGAAATATTCTTATTTCGTAGCGATTTATTCTATTTTCGCCACCTAAAGTTTCATCTATAATCAGTTTTAATACAGATCCTCACTGGGAATAATCCAGTAACTTATTGATTTTAAACAAAACATTGGGAGGCTATCTATGACGAAATTCACGAAAACGAAACTATGGTTCACATCATGTGCCGTTGCCGGCGCCATGGTGCTGGGCTTTGCGCCGGTTGCGGACGCAAAATACCCGAACCGCACTATTGAAATTGTGGTGAAAGCCGGTCCCGGATCGGGCGCCAATAAATTGGGCCATAAAGTCGCTCAATTGTTGCCGAAATACCTGCCGGGTGCCAATGCGGTCGCACTTTATAAGAAAGGCGGTTCCGGCGCGGTGGCGCAAGCCTACATCCAAAAGCGCAAAGCCAACGGTTATCACATCTTCTTGGATACAACGACAACAGCTATCGTTCTGTCGCGCGGTAAAGTGCCGTTCACGGAATACGACTGGGAAGGCATCATCCGCCTGCAGGTCGATCCGCAAGGTGTCGGCGTGCGTAAAGACGCGCCCTGGAAAACCTACGGCGACATGGTCAAGTGGGTCAAAAAGAACCCGGGTAAACTTCGCTGGGCCGGTGCCCACTCGGTCGGCATGGACCCGTATACGGTCGACTTGCTGCTGCAATCCGCCAAGATCAAAAAATCCGAAATTAAATATGTCCCGACCCGCAAAGCCAACAAGATGAAAGCCATGTTGCTCGGCAATCATATTGACGCGGCGATTTTGAACCCCGGTGAAATCATCGACCAAGTCGAAGCCGGCACACTGCGCATGTTGGGTGTTGCTTGGACCGAACGTTTGAAACCGTATCCCGATTGGCCGACTTTTAAAGAAGGCGGCTTTAACGTGAAAGCGGCGATCTGGCGCGGTGTTATCACCAAAAAAGGCACCTCGAAAAAGATCATCAACACGCTCGCTGGCGCGATGAAGAAAATCTTGGATGACCCGGAATACAAGAAGTTCATTTCCAAGCGTTTTGTCCTGAGCGGCTATTTGGGCGGACCGAAAGAGTTCACGGAGTACTTCCGCAACGAAGTGAAAAGCTTGCGTAAACACTTCGGCAAGAAATAGTCCCGAAGACTTTTTGATTTAAGATATCAAATATGTCTCCGGAACAAACGACAGCAAGAACCATCAGTTTGCGGGGCGGCGAAATACTCGTCGCCCTGCTGCTGATCGCTGTCAGCATCCTCGCTTACATCGAAACGTATAACTTTGTGGCGGAATCGGGCATGGTCAAAACACTTGGCCCGGCCATTTTTCCACGTATCCTTTTGGGAGGCATTGTAATCCTCTCGCTCGGGATCATCGTTCAGGCGGTGCGCAGCAAAGGCACTGACACAGTCTCATTCGGCCCGTTACACAAAATCCCCCTAGCCACGTGCGTGATGCTGTTTCAGGCACTGACCTTTGAGCACTTGACGGCGTTCGTTTCCGCCGGTCTTACCCTGCCCACACTTCTGTGGATTGCCGGCAACAAACCCAAGACGATCATTGTCGTCACGGCGAGTTTCCTTTTATTCGTTTATGTCTTTTTTATTCTCATTCTGCGGGTGCCGTTACCCATGCAGTTCCTTCCGACAATTTTAGGCTAACACACTATGGAACATTGGCTTCTCGGACTTGAGCATCTTGCGAATTGGCAAGTCATCGCCGCCATTGTTATTGGAACGGCGCTCGGTATTATTGTCGGTGCCATGCCGGGTCTGAGCGGACCGACCGGCCTCGCCCTGATGATTCCGTTTACGTATATTCTTTCGCCGATCGTCAGTATCGTTCTGCTTATATCGATTTATGTCGGCGCCGAATACGGCGGCTCGATCACGGCCATTACCATCAACACACCCGGAACACCCTCCGGGGCAATCACGGCTATCGACGGTTATCCGCTGACGCAGAAAGGCGAGACTGGACGCGCGTTAAGCGTTTCTATCATGTCCTCGACCACGGGTGGTTTGTTTAGCACAGTTTGCCTGGTGCTGTTTTCGATTCCACTGGCGCAATTCGCCATCGCCTTTGGACCGGTACAGTATTTCGCGCTTGGCGTGTTTGGCCTGACCATTGTCGCCAGCCTGGTGAGCGGCAACTGGATTAAAGGCATCATTGCCGCATTGATCGGCCTCATGATCGAGACCGTCGGCAGCGAACCGATGACCGGCGCTTTTCGTTATACGTTTGGCCAAGCGTTTTTGTGGGAAGGCGTTTCATTCGTTTCCGCCATGCTCGGCCTGTTCGCAATTACCGAGGTTTTCATTATCATCGAAAGCGAGATCAAATCACGGTTGGTCGATACGAAGAAATTCACCACGGACCGCATTTCCTGGAAAGAATTCGGCGGTCTTTGGAAAACACTGTCGATTTCGAGCGTGCTCGGCACGCTGGTCGGCGTCATGCCTGGTGCGGGCGCCTCCATTGGTAGTATCGTCGCCTATAACGAAGCGAAACGGTTCTCTTCGACACCCGAACTGTTTGGCAAGGGTTCCACCGAAGGAGTGTGTGCGTCTGAAACCGCCAACAACGCGACTGTCGGCGGTGCGCTGGTGCCTCTCTTGACCTTGGGTGTTCCAGGCTCAGGCAGCACGGCTATCTTGCTCGGCGCATTTGGTCTCCATAACCTTTTCCCAGGGCCCCAACTGTTCGAGAAAACACCGGACATTGTTTATGGCATTTTCACCTGCCTGTTCCTCGCCAATATCGTGATGCTGATTCTCGGGCTGCGATTCATCCGCATCTGGCTGCAGATCGTTAAAATCTCGCCAGCGGTTCTCGCCCCTCTAATCTTCAGCGTTGCCTTCATCGGCGCCTTTAGTGTCGGCGGCAGCGTCGGCGATGTGATCGTCATGCTGGTCATCGGCGTCATCGGCTACATTCTGCGCAAGTTTAAGTTCCCGCTAATCCCGGTCGTCATCGGGCTGGTTCTAGCCGATATGGTTGAAATTTCCATGCGCCGGGCGCTTATCTTGTCCGACGGCAGCTTCATGATCTTCCTCAAAGATCCCATCAGCTTAGGACTGCTGCTGGCGGCAGCCGGCTCGCTGGTCTATGCCATCATCCGCGATATCCGGGCGGCCAAACGCAAAGAATCTTACGAATCCATCTAATCCAATTCTTGTTTGTATAATCGGCGTCAAAACATAAAATGCGCCGAAACCGCGAATAACGTTCAGACCACAGGAGATTTTTCATGGTGCGTACGCCAAAATTTAAAGAAGTCATTTACGAAGTGAAGGACGGGGTCGCTTGGATCACCATCAATCGGCCTGAAGTTCGCAATGCGTTTCGCGAACAAACCCTCGATGAACTGATCGCCGCGTTCGACCAAACCCGGTACGACCCGACCATTGCGGTCGCCGTTGTCAAAGGTGCCGGCGACAAGGCGTTCTCCGCCGGCGGCGATTTTTACGCCATGAAACGATTGAACTGGATCAACGCGGCGCAATGGAATGACCGCATGCTCGGCCTCGCCATGACGATCCGAGGCTTGCAAATTCCTGTCGTCGCCATGGTGCACGGCTTTTGCATGGGCGGTGGCCATGAACTCGCCCTTTGGTGCGATATCGTCATCGCGTCCGACGATGCCGTCCTGGGGCAAACCGGCGCGCGGGTCGGGGCCTGCCCAACGGTTGGTGCCACACAATACTTACCGAGGATTGTCGGCGAACGCTTAGCACGCGAAATGATTTTCGGCTGCCGCACCTTTTCCGGCCCCGAAGCCGTCAAAGTCGGCCTCATCAACCATTCGGTGCCGAAAAAGGATTTGCTCAAATTTACGCAGGAGTTCTGTGAAAAAATCAAAGGCTATAGTTCGCAAACTATCCGCCAAACCAAAAAATCGCTCAATTATGAATCCGACCAATTGTATTCCTCCTGGCAACAAG
>CALINB010000215.1 GCA_938045325.1 uncultured Rhodospirillales bacterium
CTATGTATCCGCCCCGAAGGGCAGTCCATCGCGGCCCTTTACCCGCGACGATCATGTCGTGCGATTCAATGACGAGTTGCAGAAACGGTATTCGAAAGAAAAAACAGCGGCCATCCTCGAACAACTCGAACATTTTGATGAGTTGATGGATATTTCGACGCTCAGTAAGCTGCTCAACGACTCGTTGGATTAAGGTTTAAACAAACCCGTAAAATTCGGCCGCGGTGGGCCCCAGTATTTGTGCGCGGTCTGATTCTTTCTCGACTAAGACACTCAGCCAGTCGAGGGACATTTTGTAGGTGAAACCGGCGTCTTGAAATTGAGTCCACGGCCAGTCGCTTCCCCATAAAAGCCGTTCGGGCCCGAGGGATGTTATTAACGCCTCGGCTAATGGTTTCGCTTTTTCGAGACCACCGCAACGGTATTGTCCCGAAACCTTAACCCAGACTTTACCGGCTTCGGCTTCCGTGAGGATCGATTGAAAACTCGGATCATTCACGCCGAGCGCTGGGTCAGGAATGCCAAAGTGATTGATTACCATTCGTGCGCCAGAAGGGGCGACATGCTCGAAGAATGCCGGCACATCCGGACCTTTGATCAAGGCTTCGATAATCCAATCGCGCGCAGCTAGACGCTGGATAAGATTTTGATAGCCTGGTTCGCCTAACGTCTCGACAGGCATGTCCAATAAGCTGAACCGAACACCAACAATGTGGTTTTGTTCAAATTCGTCTAGTATTGCATCATCAAAACTCGGATCGATCATCACAATACCGTGGATGCGACCGTTCAGTTCAGCAATCGACTCGCACATAAGTGTATTGTCAAATCCATGCGTGCTGGGTTGGATGAGAACACCATGGGTGATGCCGTTCTCATCGTGATAACGAATGTAATCCTCGAGTTTTGCCTCGTGCGGGGTATGCCGCCTATGAGGATTCAACGGGTAGTCATGCGAAACCACGTGGGCGTGCGTATCGATGCGGTAAGGTGTCGAGTCCGTCACAATAAATACTTTTTACCAGTGAAAAGGCCGGGGTAAGGATATCACACGTTCCTGAGGCTTGTGCCATCCCTGTGGCGCGTAGTCTGATGTGTGTAGATAGCATCGTAATAAGGCTTCGTTCGAACCTTCGGTAAAGGTGAGGAGCCGGCTCATAGGAGCGGCAGACCGATCAGGCTGGCCCTCGTTTCGCGTTGCGGCTTCAAAACTGCCGTGATGGCGTGTTAAAGCAGATGCGTTGCAAAACGCAACACCCCAGCGTTCCTCAACAAGGCCTTTGTCGCCGAATGTATCATCGGGAAATGTATGGGTATGTCCGCCGAACCAGAATGAAAGCTTCCCGTTCTGTTGCTTTAAAAATTGTTCGAATTGGTTGGTGTTGGCATCATCGCCAACCCAATACAAATAAGAGGATCCTTCACCATCATCGTATTTTTTATGATAACCCGCTTGGATGCCTTCATTCGGCCCTGTTGCCGTTGTCGTGTCACGCAACATATGATGCGCGCACGAAATCAGAATACGGCCATCATTGTTTTCAACAGCCGCTCTCCACCAGGCGAAAGTATCGTCCGTTATTGCGCCGGCCGGCCAACCGCCTTTTTCAGCACGGCCTTTGGGCGGCCCGCCGTCGTTTCGGTCGCTCATCATTAAGAGTGAAATGTTGCCGATATCGACCCGATAGCGTTCCCAAGTCCCGACGACGGGAAAGGGCCGGTCATCGTTAATGACGCCTGATACGTTCGGGTTTTCACCCGCCGGATCAATGTATTTACGAAACCACCATTGGGTTTCCTCATCCGGACCGCTCGCGTCGAGATTACCCGCGATGGCATAAATTTGCTGGCGCGTGTGCCGCCGGCCCGCATTGAGTTGATCAAGAACAGGGCCTGCCTCGGTTTCTGTCGGCGCATAATGTGTGCCGGTAAAGTCACCGAGAAAAAACATGGCGTCCCAATCAAACGGCGGTCCTCCCTCAGCGCCGCCATCCTCGCTTTGTTCAATGGCTTCGGCAAGACTGCGTCGGTTATGTTTCAAGTCGCTGTGGACATGAGCGCAAGCGGTAAACCATAAGTTTAGTAGTTTGTTTTTTATTTCGGCCATGTCCAACTGGTTTTCTTGGTTTTATCGGCGACGATTTCCTGGGTCATGGAGCCGACTTTTTCAACTTCTGACGTGAGTTTATCGCCGGGTTTTAGATACCAGGACTGATCCGGCTCTTTTCCTTTGGCGACACCGGATGGCGTGCCGGTCAAAATCACATCGCCCGCATGCAGGGTCATCTGCGATAAAAATGCGATGAGCTGGGGAACATTCCAGATCATGTTCTTGGTATTGCCGTTTTGGCGGAGTTTTCCATTCACTTTCGAGATGACCTTGAGGTTCATCGGGTTTTTTATTTCGTCTTTTGTGATAACCCAAGGGCCGATGGGGCAAAATGTATCGAACATCTTACCGAGAAGCTGATTGCCTTCGGCGCGTTCCATTTGAACGATGTCGCGCGCTGAGATGTCGTTGCCGACGGTGTAACCGAATATCACGTCGTAAGCGTTTTTCTCCGGCACATTCTTGCAGTCTTCACCGATGACGATGGCAAGTTCGCATTCGTAATCGAGTTTTTTGGTCGCTTTCGGTTTTGTGATGGCGCGTTGCGGCCCAATCACGGTGGAGTTGGCTTTGATCCAAGCTGATGGGACCTTCATGCTCATTTTAAGGCCGCCTTCGGCGATGTGTTCGGCATAATTGCGGCCGACCGCAATTACTTTGTTGCCTCGGATCGGGGCATGCAGGCGCGTTTCCTTCCACGGGGTAAACAGAACCTCACCGTCCAGGCCTTTCGCCTTGCGGCCTTCCTTCTTGAGAATTTTTTTCAAATATTTATGAGCCTGATCGACGGCTGTTAGGGAGGGTTCTCCCGCGGCCAGGATTTCGCGTAAATGTCCCGGAATAACATAAGCAGCCGTTTGACGCCCCTTCGGATCATTTTGTTCTTCGACCCGAAGCCGGGCATAGGCTGCGCGCAAATCACCGGTGAGGTTGCCGTCCAGCACTACACCCGGTCGGGCAAACGTGCTGGTTTCGGAGAAATTGTTAAATCGGACAAATTTCATGGCGTGCTCTCCCCTTGTTAAACATATTCATTATGAAGCTTTCATGTATGCAGCATCTTTTCAGGCCGCCTGACAAGCACTATAACCGTGCTAATCAAACAACACTATATGCGGGAGGAACAATTCCATGGGCGAGTTAACGGGAAAGGTTGCCTTGGTTACGGGCGGCAGTAAGGGGATCGGCCGGGCCACGGTTGAACTGTTAGCCCGGGAAGGCGCGACGATCGCTATGCTCGCGCGCTCAAAAGAGCCGCTGGCAGCGGCGGCTCAGGAGATTGCCGGGAAATATCAGGTCAATGTGATTACGGAAACCGCTGACATTCTCGATCCCAACTCGATTAAAAAGTATTTCGAATTTTTATCCAAACAGATCGATCAAATCGACATTCTCGTGAATAACGCTGGCGGTTCCGAACAGCGCGTTTCGAAAGAATCCGTTCGTATGGTTGCAACCGTCGATGCGCCGGGCGATCCAGAATTGCCGCCGAGCCGTTTCGCCGATATGAACGAAGAAGAATTTCAAAATGCTTTCAACCAAAAATTCTTCGGTATGTTGCGCGTAACTCGCGAAGCAATGCCGTTGATCCGTAAATCTGGTGATGCGAGTATCGTGAATATTGTTTCCGTCAAGGGTAATCAATCACCGCCCCGAGTTTTAACCTCGGGGATTGCTTGGTCGGCCTGTTTGAACTGGAGCAAGTCCCTGTCCTTCGAATTGGGTCCGGAAGGTATCCGTGTCAATGTCGTCAGTGTTGGTGGGATTGTGACGCCGAACCTTGAGGGCGTACACGAACGGTTCAATGAAGGGGAAACATTTGAAGAGTTTTTTAAGCATCGCACGAAGAACGTTGCGCTACGCCGTCTCGGCCAAGCGGATGAAGTGGCGGATGCCATCTATTTTCTGGCGTCGCCGCGTTCGTCCTATATCACGGGACAATATCTCGCATTGGATGGCGGCAGCGTGCGATGCATGTAACTCAGAATGTGACGGATTTCCGCCGCAAAATTTAAGGAACTGGCTTCAAGCCGCAGGATTTGTCATGCTGAAAGGCGAAATTTCGCAAAAGGGATGAGGTGTCATGAAGCAACTAAAAATACCGGCCGTGTTTATGCGCGGCGGCACATCGAACGCAATTGTCTTTAAAGAACAGGACCTGCCTGAAGATCGGGCCTTGTGGCCGGAAATATTCCGCGCGGCGCACGGCAGTCCAGACCCGTTCGGCCGGCAGTTGAACGGCATGGGCGGCGGCATCTCGTCATTGTCCAAAATTTGTGTGATCGGTCCGCCGAGCCGTGATGATGCGGATGTCGACTATACATTTGCGCAGATTGGTGTTCGTGACGATGCCGTCGGCTTCAAGGGCAATTGCGGCAATATGTCGGGCGCAATGGGGCCGTTTGCCGTCGATGAAGGGTTCGTCAATGTCGACGGTCCGAAAGCTAAAATCCGCATTCACAACACCAATACGCAAAAGATCATTGTGTCGCAGTTCGATATGGATGACGGCTTGGCCGGCGTCGATGGTGATTACATCATGCCCGGGGTTGCCGATCCGGGGAATAAAGTCCGCCTTGATTTTCTCGAGCCCGGCGGGGCCGGTACCGGTAAATTGTTGCCGACCGGAAACGTTATAGATGAAATGGATGTTCCAGGCCTTGGTAAAATCCAAGTGTCTATCGTTGATGCCGCTAATCCGACCGTTTTTGTCGAAGCATCCGTAGTCGGTTTAACAGGAACGGAATTGCCCGCCGATATCGACGCGATGACCGATGTGATGGCGAAGCTTGAAGCTATCCGCTGCCAAGGGGGCGTGCTGGCGGGCATTGCCAATACGGTCGAGGAAATGGCGAAAAAGCCCGCGGATATTTCACCGGGCATTGTTGCGGCCCCGCAGGATGCGGCGATCCTAACCGGCGAGACCATACCGGCAGATGATGGCGATCTCATTGCGCGGATTGTTTCCTCGGGGAACGTTCACCGGGCGCTACCGGGGACGCGGTCGATTTGTACGGCGGTCGCTTCGCGGATCGAGGGAACGGTCGTGCATCGGGTCACGCGTCCTGTCGATGATCCGTCGGCCGATATTCGGATCATTCAGCCCTCCGGTATTATCGTGCTTGCCGCCGATATTGAAGAGCGCGACGGCGGACCGTTTGCAAAATCCGCGACGATTTACCGGACGCAACGGCGTTTGTTCGAAGGATATGTTTACGTCCCGGCTTCCAAGGTGCCGGAATACATCAAACACCAACAACCGTTATCGTCGGCGGCTGAATAAACCGTGCAGGCTCATAAGGAGGCCATCATTGGCGGCGAAGAACGAGTCTTTCGATATTAAGCCGTGCACCAATGTGCTCGGCGCTGAGTTTTTCACCATCAATGACGGCTTGTCGATTTGCTGATGCGGAAAACTGTCTCATGCAGTTCACCGTTTCGTTGTTATTTTAATTCGGGAGATGAGCGAAATGCCCGATATTCTTAGAGAGCCTGTAACCGAGCCGTCCGCATGGAAAAGCGCTCAATTCGAGGCTAATGAGTCTTTTATTGAGTTTTTGACTCCGGATGAGATCGAAGAAATCGGCCAGGCTGTTCGGTATGTCCGGGAAAATGGCTTAAAAACTTTTGCCTTTGAAAGAAACGATTTTCCTGCGCCTGCTTTTGCCGAACGCCTTGCCCGTGCATCTTATGAGGTTGAGCATGGCCGTGGCTTCGTTATTTTGCGTGGTATGCCCATGGATCGTTACGATCAGGATGATATCTACGCCATTACCTGGGCTATCGGAAAAATGATCGGCGAGCCGTTATCGCAAAATGCCCGTGGCGATTTAATCGGCGCGGTGACCGATGTCGGTTCGGATTATGAAAATGATATGAATGCGCGCGGATACCTTTCCCGTGCCGATTTACCGTGGCATTGCGATTATGCGGATTGTTCGGTTTTGGTGTGCGTTCGCCCGGCGAAAACCGGCGGCGGATTGCTGATATCAAGTTCGATGACGGTCTACAATACGATCCTCGAAGAGCATCCCGAATACATCGATATCCTCAGCAAAGGATTTCCCTGGGATTTGCGCGGTGAAGGTGTGACAGGCACCCTCGAAGAAGTCACCGATCACGATATACCCGTTTACAGTTATTACGAAGGCCGGCTGAGCTGCAGTTTTAACGGCCGGCGCATTAAGTCGGCTCGACCGAA
>CALINB010000216.1 GCA_938045325.1 uncultured Rhodospirillales bacterium
TCATCAAGCTTTCCGTTTTGGCATTGGATGATGCCCGATAAAGCAAGGGCGTCGCCGTGATGAGGGTCGTGGGAAAGTATTTCGGCGAATTTTTCATACGCCGATGACAGGTCCCCTTGCCGTTGAAGCTTCATGGCATCAGCAAATAGAACATCGATGTTTTGTTTTTGCGGGTTTTGTCTGTATTTGGTATTGGCCATCTTTAACGCGCCATTACATCGAAGGCGATACTGATCCGTTTATCGGTGCTTGATTGAGCTGGGCTATCGTTGACGGGAATGGTGCGGTGAAACATATAAGACGGAAACATCACCATCAGGCCTTCTTCGGGTTGAACGGTATAAAGCAGCGGTTCAGCTTTATATTTATCCTCGTCCCGCGGCTGGCCGAATTCGATCCAACCGGCGTGGCCTTCCTTATTTTTCTCCATGATTTCAGGGAGATTGACGTAATAAACACCGCTGAGCCAAGCCGACGGATGAATATGCGGGTGTTGATGCCCGGCGCCTTCAAGAATGGTGACCCAAATCGTAATTGAGAGATCTTCGGGAATGGGCATCAAGGGGTGATCATTGATGGCTTCGCATTTTACGCAATATTGTTCAACGCCCTCGGCGATTATTTCTTTTAGGGTTTTGATTGGCGTAGATTCATCACGTTCCAGTTGTTCTGCCTGATAGCCTTGCCGGGTCGATTTCAGTAAAGGCTCGAATTTAAGATCGGGAAGCTGCTCGACATGTTCGCGTAAGGCGGCATGAAACTGATTGAGGCTATTATAATTCGGCGCACGGTCGAATTTGACAGGTTTAATGAATTGCTCGTAATCGAGCAGGGCCTTTGCCCGGTCTTTGCCGCCAATTTCGTTGAGCAATAAGGCTTTCGCCGACAGCACCATGGTTTCATGCGGATTTTGGCTCAAGTGTTCATTGTAAATATTCAGCGCTTTTTCCATATCTCCCCGTTGATGCCAAATATTGGCCAAGCTCATGCGGGGGGCGAGGTCGTCGGCATTTAATTGCATGGCTTTTTCAAAGGCTTCGATTGCTTCGTCGGTTTTTCCGTGATCAAGCAGTATGCGGCCCAAGATCGTTAGGGCCGGGTCAAATGCCGGATCGAATTCGAGCGCTTTACGGGCCTCTGCTTCTGCATCCTCCAGTTGACCGAGGCTACGTAGCGTGCCGGCCAGGTTGCTGCGGGCGGGAAGGTGATCTGGTTTCAGACGCAGGGCCTGGCGTAATGCGCTCTCGGCCTCATCAAACCGGCCTAATTCCCGCAGGATATTGCCGTAATTGTTATGCGCTTCAGCAATATTGGGATCGGTCGTAATGGCTTGAGAATACGCCTCTAACGCTTCTTCAAGGCGGGATTGGGCGTGACGGCAGTTCCCGAGATTGATGAGAATATCGCTGCGGCCCGGTTCCAATGCCAGGGCCGTTTCAAGATAAAGCTCTGATTGCACATAATCGTGCACTTGAAAGTAAGCGACACCGGCCAAGTAAAAAGCATCGGCGTTCTCCGATTCTTGCTCGAGAATTTGATGATAAAGGGCTAGAGCTTCTTCAATGCGGCCGTCCTGGTGCAGTTCAAACCCGGTTTGTAGGTGTTCGAGTGACTCCTTATTACTCTCAGCATTCCCCTCTGCTAGGCTTGCTTGCCCGAATACGGGCACGGATTGGGGATTTGTTGAAATAGGTGGTTTGGTCATTTTAAGTGGCTGAGCCTGGTCATCTTAATTGCACCATTTCCGGTAATTTGGCCAATTATCCTGAAAAACCCTAAGATTCGGAGAATTTAGCCATATTTCTGATTCTTTTTAGCACTGCCCTGATTTTGGGGCCAGCATTGCCCCAAAACCGATTTTTCGGCCTGGTGTACGTTCAATCGATTGCCAGGGCAGCAATTCCACAGCCACCGGACGTTGATGTTATAAGTTATTGAAATATAATATAAATATTCGATGTGCCGCCGTTGGGCCATTTGGGCTGGCAACAGCGTGTTGCAAAATCACCACACTGCGGCAAATAAACTCGTCGATCAGGCGAGTTTTCTTGCATGAACGGCTGAAATGTCGAGACTAAGGCCAACTCGACGGAGGGGGGACTCTCTAATTCTTGGGGATCAATGAAACCTCCTGTTGGGCTTTATAACACCCCTGTCTCGATGCCGGGGCTCATTGTCTAGGATCAAAAAGGACGAATGATTATGAAAAACTATAAGACTTTAATGCTCGGGTCGGTTGCGACTTCAGCCCTGTTGTTAGGGGCCGCCGCAGTTACGACTCCTGCAGTTGCGAAAAATGTGGAAGTTGGCCACAAAAAGGGCAAATTCTACTTGAAAACGAAGGATGGCAAATTCTCGATCATCCCGAGTGCTCAATTCCAAATGTTATACGAGTTCCGAGATAACGACGACGAAATAACTGGTGCCGGAAATAATTCCGAGACTGGATTTTCTGCTCGCCGTGTTCGTTTCGGTGTCGGTGGTCGTGCCGGTCATAAGAAATTGACCTACAAAATGAGCATGAACGTGACGACGAACTCGGAAGCCGACCAAGACGGAGACGGCGGCGGAATGGCCATCTTCGATTCGTACTTGCAATGGAAGTTCTCCAAAGCGCTGGCGCTTCGTGCTGGTACGTGGAAACAACGCTTCACGGAATCTCACTCCAACAGCTCCGGTAAATTGCAGTTCGTTGACCGTGCACGCGGCACGGGTAACCGTGGCCGCTTGGAACGTGACACGGGTCTTGGTATCCGCGGTAAAGTTGCCAAGATGCTCAACTACGAGTTGAGCATCATCAACGGTAATACCCGGAAAGCTCCGTCGGCCAACGGAAACCAATCTTACCACGCTCACTTGCGTGTTGAGCCGTTTGGCAAATTCGGTGCCCCGTACGAAGGCGACATCAAGAACTCCAAAAAGCTCAAAGTTCAAGTTGCTGGTGCGGTTGCGTATAAGGACAACGTGACGTTCTCCACGCGGACCAACCAAAACACCTTCATTTCTGTTGCTGGTGCTGCTGACATCTTCCATTGGACGGTCGGCGCCGGTATGAAATGGCGTGGCTTTGGCCTCTATGGTGAGTTCGTGCAAGCGGACTTCCGTGATGCTGACTCAAAAGCTGGCAGCACCACCAAAATCGCTCGTGAAAGACTGCGGGCTTGGAACGTGGAAGCTTCTTACTTCCTGATTCCGAAGAAATGGGCGATTGCCGGTCGTTGGGAATATCATAACATCAACACCAAATCGAACCCCGGCGGTTCAGGCGGTGCTGGTGGTACGGCTGTGACGCAAGCTAATGGTGGCGCTAATCAAGACGAAACGCGTTTCGGCATCGCCACCTCGTATTACTTCCGTGGCCATGCTCACCGGATCACCGCCGACTGGATCCAAATCCAGGATCCCGACGGTGCCACCGATTCAAACGGTGCAACCACGCAATCGGAAGACAACCGTTTCCGTATTCAATGGCAAACCCGGTTCTAAGCTAGACGCTTAGCCGGTCGGTTGCGTCCCCACTGATTCTGGACGCAACCCCAATCGAGACACCTCCCCCCGCTTCGGCGGGGGGATTTTTTTGCAAACGCCAGCACAAACATCCGGCGCCTTAAAGGGCGACGGTATCGAATATCATTGGAATGAGGAAAATGAGTTGAAATGGTCGGGGAGACAAGATTTGAACTTGCGACCCCTGCCTCCCGAAGACAGTGCTCTACCAGGCTGAGCTACTCCCCGACCGATGGATGGGGGTTATAGGCCCGCCTCGGGAAAAGGGCAAGAGGGTAAGCAGAAAGTGGCCGGTCTCTGCCGTGATACGAGTATATTCCATACGGCCTATATGCTAAGCAGTCAGCGGTTCGTATGCAGTCCGCTTCAAAGGGTTTTCGAATGCCGATTACTCAGCCGGCCCCATGATGGCTGAAAGACGCCAAATTTCTGATCATGCCGCATCTGCCGGGCTATTGCTTGAGCAGGCGTTAAGCCTCCACCAAGAAGGCCGTTTTGATGAAGCGGTTCGGCTTTATCACCAAGTCATCGCCGCAGCCCCCAATTATCCGGACGCCTATCATTTGCTGGGGCTTTGTCGGCTGATGCGCGGCGATGGCGAGGCCTGTCTAGAGAACCTTTTGCGGGCTGTCGAACTGGCGCCGCATCAGGCGTCTTTCCACGTCAGCCTCGCCAACGCTTATCAGGAACTGGGTCGGTTGGATGATTCTATCGCGATCTACTGCGATGCCCTAGCCGCCGATCCCGCTCATTTGGGGGCGCACATTAATCAAGGCTATGCGTTATATGACCTCGGCCGTTTCGAGGAAGCGGCGCAATGCTTTCGTGAGGCCTTGTCGCAAGCGCCGGACTCTCTTGAGGCCATGAACGGACTCGGTAATGTCCTGATGACGTTGCACCGGTTCGATGAAGCTGAAAAGTCTTTCACGAAAGCCATTGCGCTCGACCCATCACCTGTTGAACTGCACAATAACCTTGGCACCGTTCTGCGACGGCAAGGAAGGTTGGATGAAGCGTTGTCCCGCTTCCGCACGGCTCTCCGCATCGAACCTAATGATGCCGGCGTTCACGGCAATATCGGTTTGACCTTGATGGAGCAGGGCGCGCTTGAT
>CALINB010000217.1 GCA_938045325.1 uncultured Rhodospirillales bacterium
AAGATACGTTGCGTGCCCGCCAAATGTGGGGCACGGCCCGTACTGTCGTGAATAATCTGGTTATTGGCGTTGCTGAAGGATTTAAGAAAGATCTTGAAATCAACGGTGTTGGTTACCGTGCTCAAGTTAAAGGTAAAAATCTCGTTTTGCAGCTTGGATTCAGTCACGACGTGGAATACCCCATCCCCGAGGGCATCAAAATCCAATGCGCGGACCAAACGCATATTTCAATTGAAGGCGCTAACCGCCAATTGGTTGGACAGGTTGCCGCTGAAATTCGCGGTTACCGCCCGCCGGAACCGTATAAAGGCAAAGGCGTCAAATACGCAGATGAGCAAATCCTGCGTAAAGAAGGAAAGAAGAAGTAAGTCATGGCTCAGTCGAAATTTTTTTACCAGCGCCGTGCAATGCGAAACCGCTCACGTTTAGTCCGGCGCGGCAAGGGCCGCCCGAGACTTTCCGTGTTTCGGTCGAACAGTCATATCTATGCTCAAATTATTGATGATTTAAAGGGTGTGACCGTAGCGGCGGCTTCCAGTGTCGACAAAGATCTGCGTGGCAAATTGAAATCAGGTCGTGATGTTGATGCTGCCAGCGAGGTCGGGAAACTGATTGCTGAACGCGCACAAGCTGCGGGCGTGAAAGATGTTGTTTTTGACCGTGGCGGCTACCGCTATCACGGTCGTGTTAAAGCTTTAGCCGATGCCGCACGGTCCGGCGGATTAGCGTTTTAAGGAGAGCCTGAATGGCGGAAGAAACGACTTCACAGACGAAATCACCTTCGGGCGGCCGGGGGCAAGGCCGTGGCCGTGGACGGGGCCGCGATCGCGATAATGATCGCGAAGAGTCAGACGTTAATGACCGGCTGGTTCATATCAACCGCGTCGCCAAGGTTGTCAAAGGCGGCCGCCGGTTCTCTTTTGCCGCTTTGGTGGTTGTCGGTGACGGTAAAGGACGTGTCGGCTTCGGTAATGGTAAAGCCCGCGAAGTGCCGGAAGCGATCCGTAAAGCCACAGATCAAGCCAAGCGGTCCATGGTCCGTGTGCCGTTGCGCGATGGCCGCACGTTGCATCACGATGTAAAAGGCCGCTACGGCGCGGGTAAAGTTGTTTTGCGCAGTGCACCGCCAGGTACGGGTGTTATCGCCGGTGGTCCGATGCGTGCCGTTTTTGAAACGATGGGTGTTCAGGACGTTGTCGCAAAATCTGTTGGGACGGCAAACCCGTACAATATGGTTAAAGCAACGTTCGATGCTTTAAAGAGAATGAATTCACCGCGTGCTGTAGCAGCCCGGCGAAACATGAAAGTCGGTGAGATTGTATCGCGTCGCGGCTCAACGGTGACGGCACCGGCCGCGAATAGCGATGAGTAGCCAAGGAAAGAATAATGGCTGAAAAGAAAACGGTAAAGGTAACGCAAATCCGCAGCCCAATTGGGCGTCCCGGAGATCAACGCAAAACGTTGATCGGCCTTGGCTTGAATAAAATGAACAAGTCTCGGGAATTGGAAGACACGCCGGCGGTCCGCGGCATGATAAATAAAGTGCAACATCTCGTTCGCGTTGAGGGCTAGTGTCCGGCGCACGTTTCGACTTGTTGATGTAACTATTTGAAATTAGGCAAGATCATGAAGCTCAACGAAATTAAAGATAACAATGGAGCGCACGCCGGAAGAATTCGCCGTGGTCGCGGCATGGGTTCGGGTAAGGGTAAAACCTCCGGCAAGGGTCATAAAGGCCAACGTTCGCGAAGCGGTGTGAGCCTGCGTGGCTTTGAAGGCGGCCAAATGCCTTTGTATCGCCGTTTGCCAAAACGGGGATTTACCAATGTATTCCGCTCTCGATATGCCGTCGTAAATTTATCGGCCTTGCAAAAATCGATTGATGACAAGGTTCTCGATGCCGGCAAGCCGATTACTGAAGATGTTCTGTGTGAAGCAGGCTTTATGCGCAAAAGCTTCGACGGTGTGCGTATCCTCGGTATGGGTGAGTTGACCGCAAAAGTAGACCTTGAGGTCTCCGGGGCTTCGAAGTCCGCGATTGCGGCGGTCGAAAAAGCCGGTGGTTCGATCAAATTGACGGCGCCTGTCAAAGATAAAGAGGCCAAGCGGCTGAAAAGACAAAGTAAATCGAAAAAGAAACAATCGGCACCGGTCGAGCAAGAGGCGGCTGAGCAAAAAGCCGACGATAAGCCCGCTGCCGAAGAAAAGCCGGCTGAAAACGCGTAGCAACGAAAGAGTGAGCCCAACGGATGGCATCTGCTGCTGAACAACTTGCGGCTAATTTAAACTTCAGCGCCTTCGCAAAGGCACCGGAGCTTAAAAAGCGTATCTGGTTCACGCTGGGTGCTTTGGTTGTCTATCGCCTCGGGACTTACATTCCTCTGCCGGGGATCGATCCGACGATTTGGCAGGATATTTTTGCCCGTCAGGCCGAAGGTTTCGTCGGCATCATCAATACGTTTGCCGGTGGCGCGCTCGAGCGCATGACGATTTTTGCCTTGAACATCATGCCGTATATTTCGGCGGCTATTATCATGCAGTTGATGACGGCGGTTTCGCCGAAATTGGAAGCTCTCAAAAAAGAAGGCGCGGTCGGGCAAAAGAAAATCAATCAATACACCCGCTATTTGACCGTATTCATCACGATTTTGCAGGCCTACGGTATTTCGGTTGGCCTGGAGAGCATGCAGTCGACCGGTGGCGGTTCCGCGGTTATTGATCCCGGCTACTTCTTCCGGTTTACAACGGTTGTTTCGTT
>CALINB010000218.1 GCA_938045325.1 uncultured Rhodospirillales bacterium
GCGGCATGCAGTTGGTTTTCATCGCGCATGGGCGCCGTGCAGCCTTCGAGATAACTGACGTATGAGCCTTTGTCAGCGATGATCAGGGTGCGCTCAAATTGCCCGGTGTTTTCCGCATTGATCCGAAAGTAGGTCGACAGCTCCATCGGGCAGCGCACACCGGGCGGAATGTAAACGAACGAACCATCCGTAAAGACGGCCGAGTTCAGCGTCGCGTGCTTATTGTCCGTATAGGGAACCACCGAGCCCATATACTGCTTTACGAGGTCCGGATGTTCTTTAATGGCTTCGGAAATCGAACAGAAAATGACACCGACTTCTTGGAGCTTCTTCTTAAACGTCGTCGCCACCGACACACTATCGAACACCGCATCAACCGCCACAGTCGCTGCCCCTTCGACACCGGCAAGAACCTCTTGCTCTTTCAAGGGAATGCCCAGCTTCTCGTAAGTCTTCAGCAATTCCGGATCGACCTCATCCAGGCTTTTCGGTTTCTCTTTATTTTTCGGCGAAGCGTAATAATGGGCGTCCTGATAATTGATCGGCGGAAACGCGACTTTGGCCCATTCCGGTTCAGGCATGGTCAACCAGTGGCGGAATGCCTTTAACCGCCATTCGAGCAGCCATTCGGGGTCTTCCTTTTTCGCCGAAATGAACCGAACGATATCTTCGTTAAGACCTTTCGGTGCCGTTTCCATTTCGATATCGGTGACGAAGCCGTATTTATACTTTTGCTCCGTAACGTCACGAACTTGCTGTTCTGTTTGGGCTGTCGCAGCCATGCCGTGTTATTCCTTCCTCTTAACCGTTTTGCTTCATTTTAAAATTTTTTAAATAATATTTATCCTGTGGACCTAAGTGCGGCCGGTGAGGACTTTTGCTGTTTCGGCGGGGGGTTGGGCGTGCCCAACTCGGCAAGCGTTACTTCCGTCAGTGCTTTATGAATGGCCCGGTTAACTTTGTTCCAGTTTCCGCTCATGGGACAGTCGAATTGAATGCCGCACTCTTCATCGGAGCCGTCGACACAGGCGGTTAATGAAATCGGTCCTTCGACGGCCTGAATAATATCCGCCGCCGTAATCTCTTCGGCAGACCGGCTTAGCGTGTAACCGCCGGCAGCACCGCGATGAGAAATAACCAAGCCGCCTTTCACCAAAGCATTTAAAAGCTTTGCGATTGTCGGAATGGGCACTGCCGTTTCGAGCGAAATTTGCGTCGTCGTGCGGACACGTTCCGGTTCATGAGACATTTTGCTCATGGCGACAATGGCGTAATCGGTGAGCCGGTTGAGGCGTAACATGAAAAGGCAAATCCTTACTGAATTAGTAAAGATTAGATATTGATCATGAAAGGATAAATCAAGACAAATTTAGTCAGGTTTAAGCCGCCAGCCCCAGAGTCTCGCCAATTTTTGGCCGACGCCGCCAAAAAATCGTCAATACTCCCTAAAAATCAGGGGTTTTAGGCCTGTGCGGCAAATTGAACTTTGTGCCCCAAGCCCTTCCAAGCATCGATAAACCGTTCAATATCGCTGGACGTACTGGTCCATCCCAGGCTGACCCGGATTGCCTCCGCGGCGGTATTCCCGGCGCCCATGGCTTCCAAGACATGGGACGCACCAACCTTGCCCGAAGAACACGCCGCCCCCGCACTCACGGCCACGCCGGCCAAATCCAGGGCCATCACTTGAGTTTCGCTCGAAACACCCGGTAGTGTCAGGCATGTCGTGTTGGCCAGCCGTTCCACATTTTCTCCGAAAATTTGAGTAGCCGGCATGACATCGTGGGCCTTTTTCTCGAGTTCCGCTTGCAAGCCTCTCAGCCGATTCGCTTCCCCATCGATATCGCCGGCATACTGAACCGCGGCACCAAGCCCGGCGATGCCCGGGGCGTTTTCCGTGCCGCCCCGATAACCGCGCTCCTGTCCGCCGCCCTTTATGATGGCTTTGAGAACGGCCGTGTCCTTAACAATGAGCGCGCCCGCGCCATGCGGCCCGCCGATCTTATGAGAGGAAATACTCATCATATCCAAGCCGAGGCCGGCAAAGTCGAGCCGTGTCTTGGCCGTCCCTTGCACCGCATCGCAATGAACGAGCGCCGCATGTTTCTTGGCAATATCAATAATGGTTTCGATCGGTTGAATAACCCCGGTTTCGTTATTCGCCAACATGACAGAAACCAATACCGATTCGGATCGGGCACTGCTTAATAAAGCCTCGAGGGCGGTACAATCGACAATTCCGTTTTGGTCAACCGGAATGCGTTTTATGTCATCCCGGGCATCCAATACGGATACATGTTCAACGGCCGATACAAACACATGATCACGGCGAATGCCGCATAACGCGAGACTGTTCGCTTCGGTGCCGCCCGATGTAAAAATGATGTCGGCGGGCTCAGCATGAATGAAATCAGCAAGGGCTTCGCGGGCGTCTTCGATATAGCGGCGTACATCCCGGCCGAATTTGTGCACCGATGACGGATTCCCCAGTAATGAGAGGACATGCCTGGATGCCTCCAAGGCTTCCGGGCGGATGGGTGTTGTTGCGTTATGATCGAGATAAACCGGCTCGTTCATGATGAAGCACCCCCAAAAGCGGTATGAATATCTGAATCAGAAAAATGCTTACGAACGTCCCGAGGCGGCCGGTTTCTTTTCCGTCACGGACTCTTCTTCGTCTGCGGTTTGTTTTTGCGCATCCAATGCGGCGACCCGGTCCATTAAATGCGCAACCTGGCCCCGCAAATCCTCAATGGTCCGCAACACGGGGTCCGGACAGCCATCAATCGGCTGGCCGTATGCCTCAAACTGTTTTGGTTTATTTTTATCCTGCGGCATCACGACCCGCGCCGGAATACCAACCGCCGTCGTCCCAGCCGGCACATCGTGCGTAACGACGGCATTAGAGCCGACACGCGCCCCTTCGCCGATGGTGATGTCACCAAGAATTTGCGCACCGGAACCAACGATCACATTATTTTCCAAAGTCGGGTGGCGTTTCATGTCGATTTGAGCGGCCGAATCGACCGATGGCGCAATGCCGCCGAGTGTCACCCCATGATAAAGCGTGACATCATCACCGATCACCGAGGTTTCGCCGATCACTACGCCAGTGCCATGATCAATTACAAAACGACGGCCGATTTTCGCCCCCGGATGAATCTCGATGGAAGTCAGCATCCGCCCGAGATGTGAAATAAACCGGCCCAACAAGAACCACTTATGCCGCCAGAGGGCGCTCGATAACCGATAGAATAAAATGGCATGCAGCCCCGGATAGCACAGAAACACCTCCAGCCGCGATTTAGCGGCGGGGTCACGCGTCATAAAGGCGCGAATATCTTCTTGTAGCCTCTTGAATATCATCGTCTTGAGAGTATCTTACGAATGCCCAATCTCGGCGAAGTTGAGCCACGCTGACCACTGTAGCCCCTTCGAATTGATGTGAAAGGGTTGCTCAACATCGTTTAATTTCAAGTATATAGGACACATCCGTCAATTCATCAAGAAAACGGCTTTGATATTCTGTAATTTTGCGCAGAATGCGCCCCTAACCTACATTCCTGGCCTAAAATTGAAGGCCTTCATTTCGGGAGAGACCGCGGATTAACCATGCCAGAAATCATTTTTAACGGACCGGAAGGCCGCCTCGAAGGGCGCTATACCCACTCGAAACAACCGAATGCACCGATCGCCCTGGTGCTTCATCCTCACCCGCAGCATGGCGGCACCATGAATAACAAAATCGTTTACTCGATGTTTCAAACGTTCACGGCCCGGGGATTTTCCGTTCTTCGATTTAACTTCCGCGGTGTCGGTCGTTCGCAGGGCCGGTTCGATAACGGTCAGGGCGAGTTGAGCGATGCCGCCTCCGCCCTCGATTGGATGCAAACCATTAACCCCAACGCCAAGGATTGTTGGATCGGCGGATTCTCATTCGGCGCCTGGATCGCCATGCAGCTTATGATGCGTCGGCCTGAAATCGGTAGCTTTATCGCCGTCGCCCCGCCGGCGAGTGTGCACGACTTTTCGTTCCTCGCCCCCTGCCCGTCTTCAGGCATGATCATCCACGGCAGTAATGACGACATCATTCCAAGCGCATCGGTCGATAAATTGGCGGAAAAAATTTCAAGCCAGAAGAACATCACGCTTGATTACCGTTTAATCAACGGCGCCGACCACTTCTTCCAAGATCACATGAACACGCTCGACGATTACTTTGGTGATTACGTCGACAAGTCCATGACCGAAGAAGAAGTCGCTTAAATAATCCTGCTTGAACCTAAACTTTATGCAAGACGCCGCCGGTCGTTGGCGCGCTGACCCCTGTCGTGCCCGGCACTGTTAAGGCAAGGCCATAGAGTGAACGGACGGCAAAAAACCCGAAGGCTTGCGCCTCCAACGCATCCCCCATCCACCCAACCGCCTCGACCGGCTCGACAGGAACGTTTAGGGCATCGGTTAACAAGTCCATTAGTGTTTCGTTATGGCGGCCGCCGCCGCAAACCAACCATCGTTTCGGCTGAGCCGGAAAAAAAGCACATGATTTGCGCACCGCTTCGGCGGTCAAGGCCGTTAACGTAGCGGCTCCGTCTTCCGGTGATAACCCGGTCGAAGCATCAATCGAAAAGTCCAACCGGTCGAGCGATTTCGGCGGCTCTTGCTTAAAATAAGGATGCGACAATAACGTTGATAAAACATCCTGATTGACCGTTCCCGACCGGGCTAAACGGCCGCCCGTATCGTATGGCTGTTGGATAGTTTGCTGCACCCAGTCATCGATCAGGGCATTGCCCGGCCCTGTATCGAACGCAAGGATCGCATCGCCATTTCCGATCCACGTCACGTTGGCAACGCCGCCCACG
>CALINB010000219.1 GCA_938045325.1 uncultured Rhodospirillales bacterium
ACGAAGAACACAGTACACACTCCGTTGGATCGATCTTTGGTGCCGCCGCCGCCGTTGCGCTGCTCATGAAGTTCAATCAAACCCAGGTGCGCCATTTGCTGTCCTACACCGTGCAACAAGCGTCCGGCGTGCCGTGCTGGACGCGAGATCTCGATCACATCGAAAAGGCGTTCGATTTCGCCGGCATGCCCGCCCGCGATGCCGTCACAGCAGCAGTCATGATCGAGCTCGGTTTTACCGGTGTCGAAGACGCGCTGTCGGGCAATAAAAACTTTTTCAAAGTGTTTACCGACACACCGAAACTGGCGGAAGTGACAAAGGGCCTTGGTAAGCGCTATGAGATTCTGGACGCGCAAATCAAAAAATGGTCGGTCGGCATGCCCAATCAATCGGTTCTCGATGCGCTGGAAATCCTTATTCGCGAACATGACTTTAAAGCAAATGACGTAGATAAAGTTTCAATCCGCATTCCGAATAAAAGGTTCCATGTGTCCGATAACAGCTTGATGCCGGATATATGCACGCAGCATTTGGCCTCGATCATGCTGCTCGATGGCACGGTAACGTTTAAAAGCAGTCACGACGAAAAACGCATGAAGGATAAAAAAGTCCTGGCCATGCGTAAACGGGTGCAGCTCATCCCCGACGATGCGCTGGTGAATGCTAAGCCTTTACGTCAAGGTATTGTTGAGATCCGTTTGAAGGACGGCCGGAAAATCCGCCATCACACTAAGGCCGTTCATGGGACGCCGCAAAACCCCATGAGCCGTGAGGAGGTCGAGAAAAAAGCACTTGATCTCATGACCGGTATTCTCGGCAAGACCAAAGCCGACAAGCTTGCCGGTACGGTTTGGGGAATGGATCAGGTTCCGAACGTGCGCACGTTACGGCGTTTGCTGAATTCCTAAATATCATATCAAGCAAAATTTTATTACAATGACCAAGTGACATTAACATAAGTTATTTGCAATCCGGCTGTGATACCAGCACTATACCGTCATGGCGACTGCCTCAGATTGGGGACTATTGTCCTATTACGACCGAAACGGCATTTACTGCGAGATGTTCGGTTGCGATGCTTTGCCAGCCGATCACACCAGTGCCATTCGCGACCGCCTTGATAAAATTTCGCTCAGAGGTTTACGCCGGCGCTCAATTGCCGCAGAAAAAGAGCTGTTTAACCTGGGCATTACCTTCACGGTTTATTCCGAAAAGGACGCCATCGACCGGGTCTTGCCGTTTGATGTGATCCCGCGCGTCCTCTCGCAACTGGATTGGCAAACACTTGAAACCGGTGTGCAACAGCGCGTCGCCGCCATCAATGCATTCCTGCACGATATTTATCACGACCAACACATTCTTAATGATGGAACCGTTCCCAAGGAACTTGTTCTGAACAACAAAAATTATCAGCCGGCCATGGAAGGCCTAGACGTACCGCACGGCACTTATGTTCACATCTGCGGGATTGATATCGTGCGTGATCCGAACGGCCAATTTCTGGTGCTGGAAGATAATGCCCGCACGCCTTCGGGTGTTTCCTATGTGGTCGAAAACCACTACCTCATGCAACGGGCGTTTCCCGACCTTATGCGTGGCATGCGCATTCGTTCTGTGTCCGACTACGGGCCGAAGCTGCAACGGGCCCTTGCCGATGTTGCGCCGAAAGGAGTCAGCGAGCCTAATGTCGCCCTTCTCACACCCGGCGTTTTCAATTCAGCCTATTTTGAGCATGTCTTTCTCGCCCGTGAAATGGGCGTACCGCTGATTTCCGGCAGCGATACGTATGTCGATGATAACGACAAAGTTTTTATGAGAACCACGGCGGGGCCGGTTCGGGTTCATGTCATTTACCGGCGCGTTGACGATGCCTTTCTTGATCCCGAAGCCTTCCGCCCCGACAGCCTGCTAGGCGTTCCTGGCCTCATGCGCGCTTACCGCAAAGGGAATGTCACCATCGCGAATGCGATCGGCACAGGAGTCGCCGATGATAAGGCCGTTTATGCCTATATGCCGCGGATCATCAAATACTATCTTGATCAGGATCCAATTATTCAAAACGTACACACGAACATTTGCCGGGAAAAAGACGGCCTCGATTATACCTTGGCCCATTTAAATGAATTGGTCACCAAACCGGTCGGTGAGTCTGGTGGCTACGGCATTGTCATCGGCCCCCATGCTAGCGAAGCTGAACTGGAAGAAAGCCGGAAGAAAATTATGGACGATCCGGACAACTTCATCAGCCAGGCGAATTCGTCGACATGGACATCAATGTCACGGTAAAAAGACTAGAACCAACCTCGGATAAGGAATCCACTTCGTGACCTACTGTGTCGGCGTTCTTGTTGATGAAGGCCTTGTGCTTGCCTCTGATTCCCGCACCAATGCGGGTGTTGACCACCTTATGACGTACCGGAAGATGACGATGTTCGAAAAACCGGGCGACCGGGTAATCATTTTGTTATCGGCCGGCAATCTCGCAATCACTCAAGCTGTAGCGAATCTTCTTAAAGATAATGCGGCAGAACAGCACAAAACATTAAATGTGATGGAAGCAAAATCCATGTTCAGGGTCGCGCGCATCGTCGGTGAGGCCGTCCGTGAAGTGCACGACGATGAGGCTGACCACCTTAAGGAACATAACATGGAATTTAACGCCAATTTCATTCTGGGCGGCCAGGTCAAAGGCGGAAAAACACGGTTATTCCACGTGTATGCAGCCGGTAATTTTATCGAAGCATCGCCGGAAATGCCTTTCATACAAATTGGCGAAACCAAATACGGCAAGCCTGTTTTGGACAGAATCATCACCGCAAACACAAGCCTTGAAGAAGCCGCAAAATGCATGCTTGTATCGTATACATCAACCTTGCGAAGTAATATCTCCGTTGGACTGCCAATCGATCTTGCAATCTATCGCAATGATTCTTTGAAAATTGATTCTAAGCTCTATATCGACGAAGACGACGAGTATTTTCGAAAGCTCAATGAAGACTGGTCAACAGCCTTGAGCAATGCTTTTAACGCAATCCCCAATCCCGACCTAACCCGCAAAAACGGTAATTAACAGTTTTTTTGATCCAGTTGATGTCCGCGCCAGCTTTGGGCCTCGATAAAGACCCGTCTGATTTCCGGATAGGCCTCTTTAATTTCCAATTCCATTTGTGAGACCTCCCCCTCGACCTCTTGTGACGTGAGGTGATCTCTAAAATCAATACTCAGATTTAAAAGAACATCCTGCGGACTGAGATGCATCGTGAGCATCTCATTGACCCGCAAAATTCCTGGCTGGCGGGCGATGATTTCATCCAAGCCTTTTAGTACGTTGTGGCTCGCTCGCTCTCCGATGAGCAGCCCTTTGCACTCATAGGCCAAGAACATCGCGGTCACGGCCAGAATGATTCCGATCCCGATCGAGGCGATGCCATCAAACACCGGCTCATTTAAGTGAGTGCTCAAGAAAACACCGATCATGGCGACAATCAGCCCCAACATGGCTGCGGTATCTTCAAACAGCACGGTGAAGACCGTCGGGTCTTTGCTGGCGCGCACTGCTTGCCAGTACGGCAAATCCCCCTTACGGCGCCGGAACTCAACAAAGGCGACGCTCCACGCCCAGCCCTCGAACACCATGGCTAACGAGAGAACGATATAGTTGATATAGGCATTTTTAATGGGGTGCGGATTGCGGATTTTATCGATCCCCTCGAAAATGGAAATACTTGCGCCAATACCGAATATCAATATCGCGACAACAAACGTCCAAAAATATAGCTCCATGCCGTATCCAAACGGGTGATTATCATCCGCCGGCTGCGCCGCTTTCTTCAAACCATACAACAACAGAATCTGATTGCCGGTATCGACGACGGAGTGAATCGCTTCACTCAACATCGCCGCACTGCCGGTCAACGCTGCAGCCGTAAACTTGGTCACGGCAATAAAAGAGTTGCCGGCTAATGCCGCATAAATAACTTTTTTAGAAGAGGGCTGTGCCATGTCTTAGGATAAAAAATAAACTACAACAAACGGAAAACCGCGCTTTTCGCATTCACTCTGACAACGTTTAAATATTACATTCCCATCATCCATGGCATTTTGATAACAATTTCTGTTAATATAACAGAATCGCTGATCACACACCACTGTGATCCGCCATTCGGTTAAAAGGGGGACTTAACCATGGGGAAAGACGGCTTAAATTCCATTACCAATCAGATTGTTATTGCCATGATTGCCGGCCTGGTGGTCGGCATCGCTTTATATTTTATTATGCCGCATGCAGCATACTTAAAAACGTATCTCGTGAACGGCTTTTTCAATTTGATCGGTGCCATCTTTATTTCTGGCCTGAAGATGCTTGTCGTTCCGGTCGTCTTTGTTTCCCTGGTTTGCGGCGTTTCATCGCTGTCGGATATTAAAGCCGTCGGGCGAATTGGCGGCGTTTCGGTATTGTTTTATCTGGCCACGACGGCCATCGCGATTACGATTGCTGTATCATTAGCGACGATTGTCTCGCCTGGGGAAGGCATGAAAACGTCTCAAATGGCTGGCGAAGCCATGGTCAAGGAGGCGCCGCCGTTTGTTCAAGTCATTATCAATATGGTCCCGAAAAACCCGGTAGCGGCCTTAGCGCAAGGCGAGATGCTGCAAATCATCGTGTTTTCTATCGTGTTCGGCATCGCACTGACCATGGCCGGAGAAAAAGGGCAAAGAATTTCTAACTTTTTTAACAGCGCCAACGATGTCGTCATGCAGATGGTGATCATCATCATGAAAATCGCACCGTACGGCGTTTTTTGCTTACTGGCAAAAACGTTTTCGGAACTCGGTTTTGATGTGATCATGCCCTTGGCGGCATATTTCTTTACAGTAATCGCAGCTCTAGCGATTCACTTTGCTGTTGTTTACGGTTTGATCATTTGGGTGTTTACGGGATTAAACCCGATGCTGTTTTACCAAAAAATGCGGGGGCCCCAAATGTTTGCCTTCTCGACGGCAAGCAGTAACGCAACGATTCCGGTCAACTTGGAAAATGCCGAACACCGCCTTGGCGCCAGCAATAAGGTTGCATCCTTTACCATCCCCCTTGGGGCAACCATTAACATGGATGGTACCGCGATCATGCAAGGGGTTGCGACGGTATTTCTCGCGAACGTTTTCGTAGTCGATTTAGGCCTCGGCGGTTATGTCGCGATCGTACTGACAGCAACCCTTGCCTCCATCGGTACGGCAGGCGTGCCCGGCGTTGGCTTAATCATGCTTGCCCTGGTCTTGAAACAGGTCGGCGTGCCGGTCGAAGGCATCGCCCTGATTGTTGGGGTGGACCGTTTGCTTGACATGCTGCGCACCGCTGTAAACATCACCGGTGATGCCGCGATTACCTGCGTTGTCGCCAAGACGGAGAACGCTCTTGATGAAGAGGTGTTTAACGACCCCAAAGCAGGTGAAATCAAAGCCTAGCAGCCGTTAATCAGATTTAGGCGGTCTTAGAAGCCCCTGGCCGGTTGAACAACCAATAGTGGCGGCCCATACACCTGGGGCGGCAACAAGACCAACTAATTTTTTGCATTGATCTTTGCAACCTTCCTGAAATCCCTCTGGCGGGGCTGACCCCTTACGCTATAGGATCAGAACAGATGTTTCAGATTCTGGAGGACCTACTACGTGTTGGATTTCAACACCATAACGTTAACCTGGATCGGTATTGCACTTTGCATTACTCAATCCGCTATCTTTTCCGGCTTAAATTTGGCCATGTTCAGCCTCAGCCGGCTCAGGCTTGAAACCGAGGCAGACTCGGGAGACCGGGATGCGATTAAAGTTTTAGCCATTCGGCGCGATTCAAATTTCCTCTTAACGACGATTTTGTGGGGAAATGTATCTATCAACGTGTTGTTGGCATTGCTGTCGGACTCGATCATGACCGGCGTGGGTGCTTTTATATTTTCTACCGTCGTAATTACGATTTTTGGCGAGATTGCTCCTCAGGCATACTTCTCCCGCAACGCCCTGAGGGTTGCTTCTTTGCTAGCCCCCCTGCTTCGATTTTATCAGTTTATTTTTTTCCCCATCGCCAAGCCATGTGCCTTGATCCTGGACTGGTGGCTTGGCCGCGAAGGGATACAGTATCTTCGTGAACACAATTTACGCGAGTTCATTAAAAAGCACATCGAAGCTAATGATGTTGATATCGATCGCCTCGAAGGTCTCGGCGCCTTAAATTTTCTTTCAATTGACGATCTCCCCGTCGTCGCAGAAGGCGAGCCCATCGACCCGAAAAGCATTATCCAGCTTTCCATTCGTGACGGCCGTCCGGCCTTTCCCGAGTTTAACCGAACCCCGGACGACCCCTTCTTGCAGCAAGTCCAATCTTCCGGCAAGCCCTGGGTCATTATCACGGACACAGACAACACACCGTGGTACGCTTTGGATGCGGATGCATTTTTGAGACGAACTTTATTCGCCGGGACTGATATTCATCCGCTGAATTATTGCCATCGTCCGATATTGATTGCCGATTCAAAAACCCGCCTGGGTACCGTTATGTCGCAATTGACAATGGATACGAAGCGTCTCGACGACAACGTCATTGATCACGATGTCATCGTGCTTTGGGGTGAAAGCAAGCACATCATCACCGGCTCCGATATTCTCGGCCGGCTCATGAGCGGCATCGCTATACATGAGAATTAAAGATTTGCATGGCGTTAATTTGATTCCGGAGATTTTGAAGCCCCCGATCGGTTGAGCAGCCAATAGACACCGGCCAAGGCAACCGTTGCGACAGCAAGGCCGATCACCGTTTCCGGTGGCGTTTTGGCCGTATCGAGGATGATGAACTTTCGCACCAACGCCAGGATACCGATCAAGATAATACTTTTGGCCTGAAACAAGGCAGATTTACCGGTCAGGATCGCTGCAATTGAACGGTTAAATTCTAGTGCGATTAACACCACCATGATGGCGCCGAAAGTGGATTGAAAGACGACGTATTTCAGGAAATTTTCCTTAAGCACAATGGAAATATAAAAATTTCCGGCGAGTCGAAATGTCGCCAAGATCGTCACGATACCGACAATAATGGCTAAAATTAATGCGATGGTGCGCTCGAACCTTTCAAACGTCGATAGATCCGGCCACTTATCGCTGAGTTCTATAAAAAAATTCTTGAAGGGCATTTTCATCGTAAATTCCGAAACCTCGATATTACAATTCTGACTAGGCAATTTTTGATAAATATCAAGGAAATGACCAGGGATTAAATTACTTTTCTTTTTATACCTAACTTAATGTGGCGCTTTATGACTGAAAATGCTCAAAAACCGACTGCCCTGGAAAAACTCCACCCGCGCTCACTCAAACATCTCAGCGAACACCTACAATCTCTGATTCGCGGCCGTCTTTGGCTCAAGGTCGTAATCGGTTTGATCTTAGGCCTGCTGATTGGATTCGCGCTAGGCCCAACTGTCGGCTTGGTGGAGCCAAAACTCGCTTCAACCATCGCGAGCTGGCTGGCCCTGCCCGGCCAATTGTTCCTGGCTCTGATTCAAATGATTGTGATTCCTTTGATCTTTGCCTCAATTATCAGGGGACTTGCCGCTGTCCTGCCCCCCTATAACTGATCCAGTTTTTTGATAGATTTACGGCTCAGTTTTGGGGAGGATTTGATGACGCG
>CALINB010000220.1 GCA_938045325.1 uncultured Rhodospirillales bacterium
TTGTGACTGCAGTAATGGAAACAGCAACAGCAGCAGCAAAATCAGCACGACGAAAAACAGCATCATGATCACGAGCGTTGCTACGGTGCGTGAGCATTTCCATTTTTCCAATTTATCCACGAGCGGATCGAGAAAATAAGCAATCGCCATGGCGGCAACAAACGGCAACAAAACGCTGCGCAACAAAAAGACGAGCGCGATAAAGACGGCAAAACCGATCAGCCAATAACGCGCTTGTTTTTCCGGTGTCATTCTTCTTTCTCCAATGCGGCAGCCTTGCGCGACCATGTCACAACGTAAGCACCGCCTGAAAGCAATGTCGTAACCCCTACAATATAGATGAGCGCATTAATCGACCAGTGGTCCAAAAACCCGTAGGCCAACGCACATAAAACCAACGCCGCCAGGGCAACTTGTGCCGCAGTATTGATTTTGCTCACGATCAGTGGCGTGACAGTCAAAGATTTGGCGACGGTATGGTAAAGCATCGCGCCACCGACAATAATCACATCACGAAACACCACCAGGATCACGAGCCAGTTCGGTAGGATGTCCGTTGCACCCAAGGTCACATACACGCTCACCAGCAAAACCTTGTCGGCCATCGGGTCGAGGTACTTGCCCAGTTCGGTTTCCATATCGAACTTTTTAGCGATAAAGCCGTCCACGGCATCGCTGATACCGGCAAGAATGAACACCATAAAAGCTAGCTGATATTCCCGGTTGATAATCAGCCATACCGCCACCGGGCTGGCTAAAAGCCGCCCAATTGAAATGACATTTGCGATATTCACCGTTGACCTATGTTCTTTTGACCCTGAGAGGCTTCATTCGGTCTCAGTATCCAGCCGTCTCCTTCCTTGGACAAGCGTAAATCGGCCTGTTCGAGCGCCAAAATCAGCTGTTCAAGTTCGCCGATATACTGCAGGTTGGCTCGAACCTCTTCACGTGACAGCAAAACCAAATCGATTTGACGGACGACGGAGACCTGAGACAAACGCCCACGAATCGCAAGCCAGCCCGGCAGGTTTTTAATCGGAATGGTGACGGCGACCACCCCGGTTTGATCGAATTTCAAAAGATTATCGAGTTTCCAGCGATCTTCGATCAGCCGGGCAAGAATCTTGGCGCCCCGGTTCAGGAGGCCCTGCGGGGTTTCGCCCGCATTCGCTGTCAGAAACTGCGTTTCTTTTTGCCCGGCGCCCGTTGGGCCATATCGAATTAGGTTCATCTCCACCCGCGGCCGGGATGTCCGAACATCAAGGCTCAGCCGGGCAAACGCGACAATGGTATCAGACGCCTGATAACGCCGGGCAATGGCGTTTAAACGCTGCTGATCGCCCTGTACCGCCTGTTCGGCCCCGACATCGGCAATATCCGTGAGATCGCCTCTCGGCAATTTAATGGGTACTAGATTGTCACGCTCCGGCAGGCCGGACCAGGCCTCACGCCAAGGATTGGGGTCATCAAATAACATCAGCGCACCGGCCGCCTGATAAACCGGCAGGACCAATACCGGCTTACTGCGGGTTTCGGCAAAAGAAATACCGAGGTCCATCAACAATTTTCGCACTTCTTGGCGCTTAAAACGGACAGTCAAATTCGCCAAATAACGCACCCCGGAGGTCTTTTCATCGGCAACCGAGATATCCTTAACCAGCGGCGCGATACCCCGAGGACCAAGCCGTGGCAGCCGGTCCAGCTCATCCAGCAAGGTTAAACGCTCCAGCAGCCGGGTGAAGGCAAGGACTTCGCCGTTGGCCAGCGCCTCTTTTTTAGCCGCGGCAGCGCTTTTAGCCGTGACATCCACCGGCACGGCAATTTCGTAGACATCATAAAGTGCCGCTTTTGCAGGCGCAGGTGGCAATGCCGTCATCACGGTGATATTTGCCACCCAGAAGATCAGCGCCAACGCGATGCACTTTAATTCACCCGAATTATTGAACCAGCATCGATCGGACATTTTAAAACAGCTTTGAATCCAGTATGTTCGCATTATCTTTGCGTACTCTAACATGTCGCACCGAGGGAGGAAGACATTACCCCATCAAATAACAAAAAAGGCCTTAGCTACAAAGATGCAGGCGTCGATATCGATGCCGGTACCGACCTCGTCGAAGCTATTAAACCCCTGGCGAAATCGACTCAACGCAAAGGAGTCGCATCCAATTTGGGCGGTTTTGCGGCAATGTTCGATCTCAAGGCTGCCGGCTTCAAAGACCCGGTTCTGCTGGCCGCCACGGATGGCGTCGGAACCAAGCTGAAAATAGCGATTGAAGCTGACCGGCACGAAACCATCGGAATTGATTTGGTCGCCATGTGCGTCAACGATTTGGTCGTCCAAGGTGCCGAGCCGTTATTTTTTCTGGATTATTTTGCCACCGGCAAGCTCGACGTCAAAGCCGGCACAGCCATCGTCGAGGGCATTGCCGAAGGCTGCCGTCAGGCTGGCTGCGCCCTGATTGGCGGCGAAACGGCAGAAATGCCGGGGATGTATAGCGATAAGGATTATGATCTGGCCGGCTTTGCCGTTGGTGCGCTTGAGCGCGGCACGGCGGTTACCGGCGAATCGGTCAGTCCCGGCGATATCGTTCTCGGCCTTGCTTCGAGCGGCGTTCATTCAAACGGCTACTCGTTGGTGCGACGGATCGTTGCAAATAACAAACTGGATTTTGCCGACCCCGCCCCATTTGCTGAGCGGCAAACATTGGCCGAAGCTTTATTGGAACCAACACGCATTTACGTCAAAAGTTGCTTGGACGCCGTTCAATC
>CALINB010000221.1 GCA_938045325.1 uncultured Rhodospirillales bacterium
GGCCCATGATCGATGAGTTTCGCGGATCAACCCACCCGACCACACCGGTTATCACGGCATTGTTGGCGGCGGCTGAAAAAAATGGCGGCGCAACAGGTAATGATGTCATGACCGCTTATCAAATCGGCGTCGAGACGGCGGCTAAAGTTAACGATACGACAGGCTCCCGGCATTTTTCCGCCGGCTATCATCCGACCGCGACGTGTTGCGGCATTGGCGCCGCGGCCGCTGTTTCCCGATTATTTGGTTCCGACCTGGAAACCACGCGCATGGCTATCGGCATCGCGGCAAGCTTGGCGTCGGGCTTAAGGAAAAATTTCGGCTCAATGATGAAACCGTTTCATTCCGGGCATACGGCAAAAAACGGCCTCATGGCCGCCGAACTGGCCCGCGAGGGCTTTACGGCATCACCCTCGGTACTAGATTCGCCTATCGGCTTTCCTGAAGCCTTTGGCGATATTTTAGCGGACGAAAATATCCTGGAACGGCTCGGCAATCCCTGGTCGATCCTCGATCCGGGCATCTGGCTGAAACCTCACCCATCCGGCATGCGCACCCATCAGGGTATGACGAAGATATTGGAATTGATCGCCGAACATGATCTCAAGGCAGATCAGATAAAAACCTGTCACGTCAAAACCCACCAAGGCGTTTACGATACGCTCATTCAGCACGACCCGAAAACCGGACTGCAAGGAAAATTCTCGTTCGAGTTTTGCGCCGCCGTTTTATTTGTCGAAGGACGGGCGGGCTTTGCCCAATTTACCGATGAAGTCGTCAATCGGGCCGATATCCGCGACATGATGAGCCGGATGCAATATTCCGCCTATTCACAACAGGAATTCGAAGAAAACGATTACATCAATGCGACGACACTGATTGATATCGAACTGACGGACGGCAAGAGAATTTCGGCACGGGCCGATTACGGCAAAGGCAGCAATGAAATTCCGATGACTTTCGAAGATGTTATCGAGAAAATGAACGACTGTGCCTCGGCAGCCCAATGGCCCCAAAATAAGCTCGATGCGGTTATCGAGGCCGTTAGCCGGTTCGAAGAACTGGACGATGTCCGAATTATCACGCAGAATATGTCGGCAGCGTAGAGGCATCGCTTTATATCGCTAAGAGGAGGCAAGGACATGAGCACGACGACGGCAGAACGCATTCATTTAATTAAGCCCAACGAAGCGACCGGCGACGTAGCCGAAATTTTCGAAGACATCAAACGCACCAAGGGTGAGCGTTATCTAACCCCGACCTGGGGCTTTTTTGCCCATGACCCGGAACTGTTACGCCACTGGTGGGGACTGCAGAAAAAGCTGCAAAAGACCGCCGGCACTTTGCCGAAAAAACTAATGTTCGGCATTTATTTTATTCTTGCCGCTGAGGTCGGCTGTCCCCGCTGCATTAACAATGCCCAAACCCATCTGATTGATGCTTATGACATGTCGGCGGAAGAAGTCGACGCCTATTTCGATTTCGAAAACGCCGACAGCATCCCCGACAACGAAAAAGCTGTGTTGCGATTCACCAAAAAAGTCGGCTTCGGCTTGGAAACCACGGAAGAGGACTTTGCCGATCTGCGCAAGCATGGATACGGTGATAAGGAAATTGTCGAGATGGTATCCCTCGTGATCCTCGAAGCCGGGTTTATCCGCCGAGCCTTCACCGTAGCCAAGTTCGAGGACGGGGACCAATGGCCCCGCGAGAACATGCCGAGTAAGTTTTACGGTCAAAATGTGGGCGGTCCGACGGGCCAAGCGGCGGAGTAAGCCATGTCATCCATCACTGAAAAACGCCGGGAAGAAGTCGCCAAAACGGTACAACAAATCCGCGACATCGAGACCCAAGATGGCGTCACACCGGACTCCATCAATAAAATCCGTGATGCACTCATCACGCTCGGGCTGCAACAGGATCTTTTTCCCGAAGAAGAGTTTCCTCTGCCCCAGCCTGACCCGGCAACGGGCAAACCGGCACGGAATATTTTGTATCTGCTCTCCGTCGATGACGACGACCGTTTTGCGCTTTATTTATCGGCGGAAAACGCCGGCATGGAACGCACCAACAAGCCCCATGATCATACTGCATGGGCAGCGATTTCAGGCGTTACCGGGCATGAATTGAACATTATCTATGACCGCACGGACGACGGCAAAACCGAGGGCCGCGGCACGGTCGAACCGTCACATGAAATTATGGTCGAGCCGGGTAGCGGCGTCGCCCTCATGCCTGATGGTGTCCACAGCCTGGTTCTCGACGGCAAGCCGACCATGACCCTGCACATGTACGGCATTGCCATGGAGCACATGACCTCGCGGATTTCGTTTAATGGTGACGGCACGACAGAAATTCGGGCGGTGAACCCGAACATCATTGATAAGCGCTAACAGCCTTTAATTGCGCTTCACGGCGTTATCGTTCAGATACGGGCGGGTCATCGTGAAAATATCATTGATATGCGCATAGCGCGGTCCGGACAGCCGTCCGACGGGCTTCAGCTTCTCAATGTTGATATAAAATTTCTCCATATCGACAATATCTTCGCGAAGGTGAATATAAACAACCTCGCCGATATGCATGTGATGACGCGAGCCCAGACGCAGGGATTGATCGAACTTGCACTCGAAGTGCACCGGCGATTCCTTAATCCGGGGCACGGACACCTTAACGGACGGCACTTCGGTTAAGCCCGCTTTTTCGAGCTCGTTAACCCCCATCGGATAATCGGCGGAACAGATATTCATTTGTTCGGCGATGTCTTCGCTCACGATGTGCGCGACAAACTCGGGATTGGCCTCGATATTTTGAACCGTATCCTTGCCCGTCCCGTCGTCTTGATCGCCGGCACAAAACATGACCATCGGCGGTTCTGTGCCGACGACATTAAACATGCTGAAAGGAGCCGCGTTAACCCCTTGGGGCCCTTTGGTCGTGATGAATCCGATCGGTCTCGGCACGACACATCCCGTCATGATTTTATACTGCTGTAGTTCTTCCAATTCCGAAGGCTCAAATCCAATCATCGGCTTTCCACTTAATTCAAGGTTCAAGAAAAAACGCGGCTGCTCCACATCATACAGAACAGCCGCGCCTAAACAGACTCATTATTTGATTACTTCCGCTTTTTCCGCGAGCCCTTCAACCGGAACCCTGTCTTTTTGGCAACCATCGGCACCAACTTCAGATGTTCGTTGATATGCGCGATCATGCCTTCCGGCGTGCTCGGGGTCGGTTTAAAGCCACGTTTTTGAAGCTTCGCAATGATGCTCTTTTTCTTCAAGACTTTTGTAAAAGTCCGATTGATAAATCTCACGCGATCCCGAGGCGTCCCTTTCGGCGCAAAGAGCGCATAAAAGACCGTGTTCGTAAATCCCGGCACCGTTTTTGCCACGGTGGGAACGCCGGGCAACTCAGCAACCGGTTCTTTCGTCGCCACGGCAATCGGCTGCAACTTACCGGCACGAATTTGCGGCAGCACTGCAGCCGCACCGGCGAACATCAACGGAACACGGCCGGCAATCACATCGATCAGCGCCTTTTTTGTTCCTTTAAAGGGAATATGGACCATGTCCGTGCCGGTTTTCCATTTAAAAAACTCGGTGCCAAAATGAGTACCGGTACCGATTCCACCCGATGCGTAGTTCAACTTACCGGGATTTTTTTTCGCGTAATCGATGATGTCCTGAACGGACTTCACTTTGAACTTCTTGTTCACGACAACGATATTGTAGGTCCGTGCCAACAACATAATCGGCTCGAACGATTGGATCGGCTTAAATTTAAACTTCTTACTGCCGAGCGCCGCATTGTTAAAATAGCTGGTCGAAACCAAAACGATCGTATGACCATCCGGCTTAGCCCGTGCCGCGACACCGGCAGCAATAATCCCGGATGCGCCACGGCGGTTTTCGACGATAATTTTTTTCTTAATGGTCTTTTCGGCTTCCTTCGCCA
>CALINB010000222.1 GCA_938045325.1 uncultured Rhodospirillales bacterium
ACAGGTGTCGTATTTGATTGGAACGGTCAGATTTCGCAAGCCATGGCATCCGGTGAGGTGATCTTGTCGGCGGGCGCGATCCATTCCCCGAAGATTTTAGAGCTTTCGGGAATCGGGCGCGGCGATATGCTCTCGCAATATGGCATCGCCGTGCAGCATGAATTGAACGGCGTCGGTGAGAATCTGCAGGATCATTTGCAGCTTCGTATGTTTTTCAAAGTTAAAAATGCGAAAACGCTGAACCAAAAAGCCAACAGTTTGTTTGGTAAAATCGCCATGGGGCTGGAGTACGCCTTGTTTCGAACGGGGCCCTTGTCGATGTCACCGAGCCAAATGGGCTTGTTTGCGAAAAGCGACCCGAGCAAGGCGACGCCCGATCTCCAGTACCATGTGCAGCCGTTGAGTACGGATAAACTCGGCGATCCATTACATCCGTTTCCGGCGATTACCATGTCTGTTTGTAATTTACGTCCCGATAGCCGTGGCACGGTTCATATTCAATCGTCAGACAGTAATGACCATCCCGCCATCGCGCCGAATTATTTATCTACCCAGACCGACCAAGACGTCGCGGCGAAATCCATCCGCCTAACACGCCGCATCATGGCGGCGAAAGCGATTGCGCATTTGAAGCCCCAAGAGGTGACACCAGGGGATCATCTGCAATCCGATCAAGAGCTGATTAAAGCCGCCGGCGATATGGGCACGACCATCTTCCATCCCATCGGCACGTGTAAAATGGGCGGCGATCCCATGGCGGTTGTCGATGACCGGTTGCGGGTACACGGTTTAAGTGGCCTTCGTATCGTCGATGCTTCCGTTATGCCGACGATTCCCTCGGGAAATACCAATGCGCCGACAATCATGATCGCCGAAAAGGCCGCGGATATGATAAAAGAAGACCGGCATGCCAGAACACAATAACAAAGCGATCCCGTGCACAATCCTGCGCGGCGGCACCAGTAAAGGGGTGTACTTAAAAGAGTCGGACCTGCCGGCCGATCCGGCGGCCCGCGAGCAGGCCATTTTGCGGATATTCGGCTCGCCCGATAAGCGCCAGATCGACGGCCTCGGCGGCGCCGATCCGTTGACCAGCAAGGTTTGTATCGTCGGCGCGCCGCCTAAGGACAACCCGCGGGCGAAAGGCGCGCAACTCAGTTACACATTCGGGCAAGTCGAAATCGATCATCCGATGGTCGATTTCCGCTCGCTGTGCGGCAACCTGACATCTGGCGTCGGCGCTTATGCGATTTGGGAAGACATGGTTGAAGCGGTATCGCCGGTGACAACCGTGCGGATTTACAACACCAATCTTGATCGCATGTTGTATTGCGAAGTGCCGGTCGACGGTGGCCGGCCGCTGGAGGTGGGGGAGTATGCCATTCCCGGCGTCCCCGGTACGGGTGCGAAAATCCAAGTCGACCTCGCCGAAACCGCGGGTTCGAGCGCGGGAGCGTTGTTGCCGACGGGCAATCCGATCGACCGGATCAATGTCGAGGGCGTCGGTGAGATCGATATCTCGTTGGTCGATATCGGCAACGCCCATGTATTTGTACGTGCCGCCGATATGGGCCTGACGGGCACAGAGACCGCTGCCGAGATCGATGCGGACACCGAATTGACCGCGAAATTAGAACGTATTCGCGCGCAGGGTGGACACATGATGGGCATGATCAGCGATCCGGCGCGCGGCAAGGATGAAAGCCCTGCGACACCGTTAATCGCGATGATCGCGCCGCCGCAGGATTATGAAAGCGTCATCGAAGGGCGCACGATCAACGCCAGTGATTGCGATTTCCTCTCGCGTCTGATGTTCATGCAACAGATGCACAAGACGTATGCGGCGACGAGTACGGTCTGTACGGGTATCGCCAGCAAGCTTGATGGCACGATTGTGCATGAAGCCTGCCGGGAGGGGGCGCAAGACCGTGTCGAGATTCGGATCGGCCACCCGGCGGGGGTTATTTTAACGGAAAGTGCGGTGGAATTGGACGGCAATAATTATGTCGTCAAGCGCGCCACGGTTGGGCGAACCGCCCGCAAGATTATGGATGGCGCGGTTTATCTGCCGGAATAAATATTAATGACCTTAAGTGGTGTACAAATAATACGTATAGGCGCCGTAACATAAGATAAAAAACAAGCCGACCGGGCGGCCGATCGGTCTTTCCCGCCAAAGAATGGCCAATAAGGCCAAACAGGTCACGGTAAGGATAGGAGCGTCAATAAGCCGGAACCGTTGTTCAATAGAAACTTCCGTGATCGAAGCGGTGACGCCCAAGACGCAAAAAATATTGAAGATATTGCTGCCGATAATATTGCCGAGAATGACATCGTGATGGCGCCGAACTGCTGCGACGATGGCAGTGGCGAGTTCCGGCAGGGATGTACCGATGGCAACCAATGTTAAGCCAATTATTGCTTCCGATACACCGAAGCTGCGGGCGATGTCCGTCGCACCGTTAATGAGCAAATGCGCGCCGCCGATTAAGATGCCGATGCTGCCGATGGCGACAATGATCGCAATGGGCAGCGTAAATTGGATGTCTTGAAATTCGTCGGCGGCCTGTTCATGAAGGGTTCCGTCTCGTTTTTTCTTTATATTTTTTTCGTAAAAATATGTCGTGGTTATATAAGCGGTAATCGCGATGACAAAACCGATGCCGATGAGTTTGTTCATGCTGCCAAGTTGTGCAACACCTAAAAGGATTATGGATGCGAGCAGCATCACGGTCGCATCGAGTTTGACCATGACCGGCCAAGACGTCATGGGAAGGATTAAAACCGCGATGGCAAAAACGAGTAGAATATTGGCGATGCTGCTGCCGATCACATTGCCGACGGCAATCCCCGGCGCACCGGTGATGGCGGCCTCGACGGAAACGGCAAGCTCAGGGGCCGAGGTGCCTAAGCCCACGACGACGAGGCCGATCAGGAGTGGCGAGAGGCCGAGGCGGTCAGCCAGCGCAACGCTGCTGCGCACGAGGAATTCGCCGCCGACAATGAGAAGGACTAAGCCGGCGGCGACAAATACATAACTCATATCAGGTTCGGGTGAATTTTATATAGGCCAGCCAATATACCAGAGCTACCAGCACACTGCCGCCTAAAATATTGCCGCCGGTGACAAAAAATAGGTTTATCGCAAAGTCGATGGGCGCAATTTCCCCCGCACCGGCAAGCATCCCGGCCGGAATGAGGTACATATTGGCGACGGAGTGTTCAAAACCGAGGGCGACAAAGGCGGAAATCGGAAAGAGTATAGCGACAATCTTGCTGATAACCGAATGGGCGGCAAAGCAAAGCCAAATTGCCAGGCACACGAGAACATTACAGAGGACGCCCCGAAAAAACGCTTGATCAAAAGGCAGGGCGACTTTCGCTGTTGCAATACGTACGGCTGTTTCGCCGACGGCGCCCCCGCCAAGTTCGAAAATTCCCGACCATGAAACGATTAGAGCCGTCGCCATGGCGCCGACAAAATTGCCCATGAAAACGAAAAACCAATTGCGCAAGAGGAGCAGGGTTGAAACTTTGCGATCCGCCCAAGCCATGACAATGAGGTTGTTGCCGGTAAACAGTTCCGCTCCGCCGACGATGACTAAAATCAATCCCAATGAGAACGCGATGCCACCAAGCAGGCGTTCGGGGCCGAACCCAAGACCGCTATTCGTAATAACCAATGTGTAGAAGGCGGCCCCGAGAGCAATGAAAGCACCGGCCAATATGGCCAGCATTAAAATTTTCATGTTCGGCAAGTTCGCTTTAGTGACGCCGATTTCTTCGACTTGCCGGGCGATTTCGCCCGGTGCGTAGGCGTCATATGGATTATCTGAATTCATAGATTTGCTCACTCACAACTTTGTTTCGAGTAGTACTTGGCGATATCTTCGATTTCCGCCGCTGATAAGTCGATTACGGCCGGAACCATCATACGATGAAACCGTTTGTCTTTCCGGTTTTCTTTGCTACCGTGTACGGCCGAATCCCGAAAAGCGGTTAACTGGTCAATCAGGTAAAGCTCTTTTTGTCCGGCGATATTTGGATAAGTATCAAAGGGGCTAATGCCGTACTGGCCGTGACAGAAGGCACATCGTTTGGCTTTTTCCGGTGCGGGCAACGATTTAACAGCGTTGCTGCGCAAGGGGATGCATTTATAAGTCGAAAAGTATTCGGCAATGAGATTAATGTCATCCTGATCCATCAATTGTGTTTGTCGATCCATGAAATAATGATGCCGCTCGGAAACCCTCCTCATGCCCGGCGGTGCCTGTTGCCTTTTTTTAAACTGGTTCATTTGTGCAACGAGATAAGCTTTTTTCTGACCGGCAAGATAAGGCGCCTTGGGGTGGTCGTTGACACCCGTGGGATTGTGGCACAGAAGGCACCGGCGTTCGTTGGCAATTTTATACCCGATACTTTCATTGCCTTGCTGTGCATAAACCGAAAATGCGATGTTGCAAAAAAAGCCGACAATAATTGCAGCGGTAAAACGAACGGATCGGGTATTCGTTAAATTACAATGGGGTTTGGAATCGGGCATCGGTTTCTCCGAACTATAATGATTCCGGTTATTGTATCGAATTCAATCATCGCAAATGTTGATGCAAGTCAAGTGGCGGTTTTCAATGATATACCGAATTCATCCTTGAGAACCATGCAAATCGGCTCATAACAGATGCCTTTGCGCACGAGCCGCATCGTTCGAAAGTCGATTTGTGTGCTCGAAAGGTTATGCTCGCCACTGAGGCCGTCATCCCGATAAAGCGAGGGGCCGTAATCGATAATGATGTCGGCGGCGGCACGGACCTCCGGTTCGATGTCTTCGGCCCGGTATTTAGTGCCGTGATGCGACAGGTTCGCGGACGAGGCGATCAGCGGGAAATGATGTTTGAGGCTCAGCGCCGAGATGTGATCGCGCAGCATACCCGAATTCAGCAAAAAATTGACCGTATGATCTTTAGTGGCGATACCGGTCAGGAACGGTGTTAGCGGCTGCATGAGGGGGTGGTCTTGTTTGTAAGGCGCGATAACGGATAGAGGCAGGTCGTGCTTTTCGACAATTGTGCGCACGATATGCCGTTTTTCGTCATCAAGAATTTGTACCTCATCGTGGGTTTGCAGGTTGGCGACGACCCCGCTGGCTTTGTCCAGGCTGCGTTTTTTTGCCGCATAAACCCGGCGTAAGGCATCCTCCGTGCCGCTCATGATAGCGTATGCGACGTCCATATAGACAATAGCAATTCCACCGTTTTGCAGGCATTCGAAAACCCGCAGGGCGTCGCTTTCGTAATCTCGGGTGGGGTCAATTTTCGGCATGATATTATTGGCAAGATCCAAGCATGAAATCATGTTCTAGTTCCTGTACTGTTGAAGATCAACGGTAAGGGATAGCTTCATCGATGGCGTGTTTCGTGTATGTCTTAGGCAGTGCCGATAACGGCAAAGGCATCAAGACCTATGTCGGTTGGACCACGGATTTAGATCGCCGCGTGAATGAGCATAATACCGGCACTGGCGCACGTTCGACGCGGGGCCGGTCGTGGGTGTTACTCTACGCCGAACGTTACGACACCCAGCATGAGGCCATGAGCCGGGAATGGCACCTCAAGCGGGACAGGGGTTTGCGCAAAGAACTTCGCGAAGCGGTCACGTGAAGTATACTGAATAATAAGGTGTGAAAGCGGGGCGTTGGATGAAAGATCAGGTTTTCAAGATCGACGATATTTATGTGCCGGCTAAGCGGCGCAAGACTCTGGAGCCAGACAAGGTGGCGTCTCTGGCAGAAAGCATCTTGGAAGAAGGATTAAAAATTCCGATCCAAGTCCGCGACGACGGCAAAAAATTGATCTTGGTCGAAGGCTATCACCGGCTCGAAGCGTGTCGGTCACTCGGGGAGGAAACCATCGCCGGCATTTTTGTGCAGGCGAAACGAAAATAACAAAATTCAAAAGGGAGAAATCGATGGCGCTCAGCGATAAAGATCATGAAACGTTTTTGGGGTTGCAAAGCGGACACATCAGTGACGCCATGGAAGGGATGGGCCTGACCCGATCTGTCTTGCACGGTTATACCTATCTTGGCACGCCGGGCGGGCGCATGGTCGGTACCGCCTATACGGTGCGTCAGGCACCGAAGCATGCAACTGCGTCGCGCACCGATCCGTTGGTCAGTCACGCGAAAGTATCCGGTGGGTTGGCTTCATCCGGCGAAGTGATCGTTGTCGATGCGGGCGGTGCTGTCGATTCAGGGACGTGGGGCGAGAACCACTGCATGCGTGCAAAGCCCAACGGCGTTCAGGGGGCCGTCATCAATGGTGCCACGCGTGATGCCCACGAAATTAAATCGCTCGACTTTCCCGTCTTTTGCAAAGGGTTTTCGCCGGTGAAAAGCTTGTGGGATTTGGAAACAGTCGGACATAACGAGCCGTTGAGCCTGGGAGGGGTACAGGTGCGTGCCGGCGATATTGTTTTCGGCGATGAGACCGGTATCATCATTGTGCCGCCGGAACTGATGGAAAAGATTCTAGCGGCATCGCAAAAAATCCGCGACGAGGAAGCGGCCTACGCCGAACAGTTTAAGGTGTGATGCCGAGATGCATACCGAACTCGTTTCCATCGAAACCGATACCGTGCCATTAGATGGAGCGTGGTATGTGCCCGATGGTGATGCGGTTGGCGCGGTGATGTTGTGTCACGGCAATACCATGAATTTTTACACCGGGGCGCCGCGATTTTTGCCTCCGGTGCTGACGGAGCTCGGATTTGCCTGCCTCGCCTTTAACCGGCGGGGCCATGACATTTTGACTATTCGTAATAACAAGGAACATCCCGTCGGTGCGGCCTTGCAAACCACTGAAGAAGCCTTTGCGGATAATGAATACGCTGCCTCTTGGCTCAAAGAAAAAGGTTTTGATGCGCCGATTTTGATCGGCCACAGCAACGGCGGCTTTCTCGCCGTGCAGCATGCGGCACGCCATCCGGAAACACCGGCATTAGTTTTGCTGTCGGCGCATGCCGGAGGGAATCGGGAAAAACGCGCGATCAATACAGGCTTTCAGGGCGGTAAAAAGACGCCGGAATTGATCGCCAAAGCCGAGAAGATGATCGCCGAAGGGCGTGGCGATGAGTTGATGTTGCTGCCGGCTTGGATATTCATTACGACGGCTAAGAGCTATATCGACCGTCAAAGTTTGCCCGATACGGTCGAGACAGCATCGCAAATTACTTGCCCGGTTCTATATATTCGCGGCGACTTGGAACGTAGAGATTCTTACCCGGCTGAAGACTTTGCCGAAAATTGCGCCGGCCCTTGTGATGTCGAGATCGTTGCAAGCTGCGATCACTTCTACAACGATTGTGAACAGGTCATCATCAATCTCGTTTCATCGTGGCTTAAGAAAGCGCTCTCCGTATAAACGTATTGTTTTAAGTGCTGAATTTTTGTGTCCTGATTTAGAGCTCGCTAGACAATCCGGTTACCTCGGGTATGATTTCAATATCGGGTAACAGGGGAGGGAAGTCGTGCCTGAAAATCAAGAGAAGCCCGTAACCGTCATCAAGGCCGGCTGGTTGATCGACGGCATTCAAGACGAGCCTATTAGGAACGCCTTGTTGGTGCTTAACGGCAAAAAAATTGAGGCCGTTACCAATACCGAGCAATATCAAATTCCTGACAATGCAGAAGTGATCGATGCCGGCAATTGCACGGTGATGCCCGGTTTGTTCGACGGCCACTTGCATTTAACGACGATCAATGCGTGTTCGATTGCCAATTACCGCGTCGGCATTTTTGAAATGACGCCGCAGCTACAATCTTTCTATACGCTTTATCATGCGCACAAATGCTTCGAGATGGGATTCACGACATTGCGCGATATGGGCCGTGAATCGCCCTATGGCCATATGACGGCCGAGATTTGCGCCGTGCGCGACGCGATCAACATTGGTTTGGTGCCGGGGCCCCGCATTATCGCTTGCGGGCGCGTCGTCACGACGGGTTCGCATCATGACATGAATATACCCCGTGCCGCCCCGCGTGTACCGGGCGCGACCGTCACCGGGCCTTGGGCGATCCGTGACCGGGTGCGCGAATATATCCGCCTCGGTGCCGATGTGATTAAAGCATGCGTGTCTGGCGGCTCACACGCGCATGACGATCCGGATTCACGAAATATCACGCAAGAGGAGCTCGATACCATCGTCGATGAGGCGCATGCGTTTAAGAAACCCGTCGCGGCTCACTGCTGGACACCACAAGCGCACCGCATGTGCTTGGAAGCGGATGTGGATACCATCGAGCATATGGTCTTTGTCGATGACGAAACGATTGAAATGATCAAGTCCGCCGGTAAGCCGGTTTCGCCGACATTGATCCACCGGACCGACCATGCCATCGAAATTCGCCGTCAGATCGGCACCGCCCCGAGCGTTCTTGAAAAGCTCAAGCAAGTACAACCGTATTGTTTCGAGGCATTTAAAAAAATGCATAAAGCCGGGGTGCATATCTTTATGGGAACCGATACCACGATGGACCCGCGCATGGGTGAAAACGCCATGGAGCTTGAACTTTATGTTGAGCACGGCATGACGCCGATGGAAGCGATTAAAACCTCAACGATACGATCTGCCGAGGCATTGGGTTTGCAAAAAACACTAGGTTCGCTTGAGCCCGGCAAGCTTGCCGATGTGATCGCCGTTGAAGGAGATGTGCTTGCCGACATCACGCATTTGCAACAAAAAGAGAATATCCGCTTGATCGCAAAAGAAGGTCATATATTCGTCGACACGTTATCGCCGGAACGCAAGTACATCATTCACCCCAGCCCGGGTGAAATAAAAATCATCGATAATTTGTAAAGTTTAAAAGTTAAAAACTTCGATTAGTCTTAAAAAAGGGAAAAGCCTTAAAAGATGCTAGTGGTCCGTTAAGCCAAGCAACGCGATTGCACTTGTCGAACGACCCGGGTTTCGTATCAATGAAATCTAAATTTCCCCGAGCTAATCAGTGCCTTGGCATTATTCAAATTATATTCAAGATGTGGTTTGTGTGCTGGAAAGCCGTATTAAGATTATTTGTTGGATCCGAAGGAAAATGTCATTTTTAGCTAGGCGATATCTGTTTCATGATAGGGGCTGCAGCCCCATTTGGTGACTAATGACGTCAATACCTTGGCGGCATTTTCCGTGCTCTCAGACGTTGGCGAATATGACTTTGTCCTCTCGGAAAACCCGCCAAATCTCAGTTTCTTGATGGCTCGAAAAAATTGATTTTCACCTGAATCAGGCGGTGGTATCATTTTGGTATTCAAAAAAATACATGACTGGCGAGAGCCATTTATCATGGTCTTATCTCTACGTAGTGCAACATTGGAGTATTTTGATGAAGAGAATCATATCACATTTTGCAGTGAGTGCCGGCGTGCTCTCGTTTGGGGCGGCGATTATTTTGGCTGCACCAGCTAAGGCTGTCGATTTCTCAGGCAAAAAAATTCAGCTCATTGTGCCTTTTAAGGAAGGTGGCGGAGGTGATCGTTACGGTCGTTTATGGCGACCTTTTTTGCAAAAGCACTTGCCTGGCAATCCACGTGTCCTCGTGGTCAACAAACCGGGCGGCGGTAGTATTCGCGGCAACAACTGGTTTGAAGCGAATGCCAAAAACGATGGAAGTATGGCAATGATCGGCTCGACTTCGACGTTTACGTCTTTTGTGTTCGGAGGCAAGAAAGTCAAATACAATATGATCAACTGGCGCGCTGTTATTACCTCGCCGCTCGGTACGCAGTTTTATGCGCGGGCCGACACGGGTATGACAGGCAAGGATATTGTTGCCGATATTAAAGCTTTGCGTGGCAAACAATTGTTCGCTGCTGGCAAAACGCCGACATCGGCTGAGCTTCGTCAGTTTTTGCTTTACGACTTGTTTGGCCTCAATGTGAAGCCTGTATTTGGCTTATCATCTGGAAAACGGCGCAAGGCGACATTACGTGGTGAAATACATCTGACTTACGATTCTACGGGTGCATTCGTCAAAAAGGCTCAAAAATACGTTAAGAAAGGCACCGTCGTTCACTACATGACTTTTGGTATCGTCGGACCGGGCAATAAGATCATTCGTGATCCTGCGTTTCCGAATTTGCCAACAGCATGGGAAGTGTACAAGATGCTTTACGGCAAAGAGCTGAGCGGTAAGCCTGATACGGCTTTGCGTCATATTTTAAATATGGGCACTATGGCTTCGAAGGCATTGTTGTTACCGAAGGGAACGTCAGACGCGGTGTATAATGCCTATCTCGATGCCGTGAAGAAATCCTTGAAAGATAAAAAATTCCAAAAAATTGCGGAAAAGGAAATCGGTAGCTACCCTCAAGCTCTGGGTAAGGAAGCAGAAAGCGTTATTAAAAATGCCGTCGATATCCATCCTTCCACCAAAAAGTGGCTGACAAACTGGATTAAAAACAAGTTTAACGTTTCTCTTTAGGTTTACGGTAGATCAGTTTAAAACGGCGGCCTTCGGGTCGCCGTTTTTTTTTGATTTTGTTTGCTGATAAACCTCAAAATTAGAGGAGGTGGAATAATTAAAGGCAAGGCTTGTAAAAAATTATAAGCCCATATCCAGGCTACCTTATTTCTCTTCTGTTCATTCTCTTATTTCATGCTGCCGGTGGTTCAGCGCAAGCGCAAACGCCGCTGCCGTGGGTGCAAGTTGCAGGCAGGGCCTCGGAAATCTGGACCTGGCACGACTATCGGTGAGGTGTTTAGCCGCCCCGGTACGAAGCTGGACGGCGCGTGTTGACGGGGTTATGTTCTGG
>CALINB010000223.1 GCA_938045325.1 uncultured Rhodospirillales bacterium
GGGGGCGGATTATGAACATTAAAATTGCCGATATCATGGCGAAACGCGTGATCACAGTCCAGAAACACCATTCGGTGGTTCATGCCCGGCAGATCATGGAAAAAAATAAAATCAGCGCCCTGCCGGTTGTCGGGGAGGATAATGAGGCACTCGGCATCATAACGTCGACGGACTTGGCAAAAGATCCAAAGGACGAAACACCCTGCGGCAAAATCATGAACGATCACGTTTATACTGTGCCCGCGTACAATGATGTTTCCATTGCCGCGCGCATCATGCGCAAGCACAAAATCCATCATGTCGTGGTGACGAAGGAAAAACGCGTAACCGGATTGATCAGTTCGTTCGATTTATTAAAACTGGTTGACGGCAAGCGCTTCGAATTAAAACAAGCGCCGCCTGCTTCAAAAAAATCGAAGAAGATAAAATAAAATTAAAATTCGTCGGCGCGGGACGTCGCCGAGTGAAGTGCGTTGATTTCGCGCAGCAAGGCCTCTTCTTCGGCCGCTTCCAACTCGAACTCGACGGCGACGCCGTCATCGAATGCGCGCACGACATGACCCGAGATATCGTGGTCGATGCCATCGATTTTGATTTCGATGGCCGAATTTTCTGCCAAAGGTGTGTTCATCTGGATCGATGCGCCGCTGGCGGAAATATCGCGAATGACCGCGTCCTGGTCTTCGCTTTTTTGGCCCGTGCCCGTGCTGCCTTGGATAGCGCGACGCGCGGATAACGCCGCTTATCATTTTGATCCGAATGATTTTCCGTCGCCATCTTACTCTCCCCTGATTTTGATCTTCTGGCTAATCGTTGGGAAATTTTACCACCCTAGGGCGTTCGATCAATCCGTATTGATCGTATTTGAGCCCGGGATCGTATCTTTTTGCTTTAAATCAGTGCTTTTGCAGGACGGCGATGAAAAAACCGTCAGTGTTCGTGGTTGCCGGGCTGAGACGCAGCATTTCATTTGGCGCGGTAGGTGCGCCACCGATGGTGTTTTGCCAGATCTCGGCAATGGGCATCAGCGAAAATTCGGTGTGCTTGGCGAGAAACCATTCGATTTGCTCTTCGTTTTCGCCCGGTACAATCGAGCAGGTTACATAAACGAGACGCCCGCCGGATTTAACGAGTGTGCTGGCGCGATCGAGAATGTCTTGTTGTCTGGCGATCAGGTCCCCCAAGCTTTCCGGCGTGAGCCGCCAGCGGTTTTCCGGTTCGCGGCGCCAGGCACCGCTGCCCGAACACGGCACGTCCGCCAACACACGGTCAGCCAAACCTACATTGTCGGTAAGCCAAACGTCATTATCCGTTATAACGTGCGTGTTTATTGCTTCGATGACGCCGTTGCGAATGGCGCGTTTCTCGAGTTCGCCCAGTCGCGTTTCGCTGACATCGCAGGCCCAGAGTTGCCCGTCGAAACGATTGTTGTCGAGCATGGTATTGACGAGGGCGAGGGATTTGCCGCCGCCGCCCGCGCAGTAATCGATCACGGTCATGCCGGGGCGCGCGTCGACAAGGAAAGACGCGAGCTGCGAACCTTCGTCTTGAATTTCGAACAACCCGTCCTTGAACAATCGTGTGCGGGTTGCATTTGGATTGCCGGTTATGCGAATGCCGTTCGGCGAACGGGGGGTGGGTTCGACGGAAAGCCCTTCGGTGGTTAAGGCTTCGAGCAGTTCTTCCCGGGTCGTTTTTAACGTATTGACGCGAAGATCGACCGGCGCGGGTTTGTTTAAGGCATTAAGTTCGGCGGATAAATTTTCACCGAAATGACGCTGTAGCGGCTCTTCGAGCCAGGCAGGAAACTCATAGCGGACCCCATCGGGCTGCTTGGGGTCTTCAAGAGAGCGGCCTTCGAGCTTACCGATGAGATCGGTCTCCGCGGGTGTTAACGCCGATGGGGCGTACGGCGTGCTGCCGAATTCCGCGTCGATCCCGTTTTTGTCTAATCCGTGGCACAAAACCAAATCCGCGATGACGCGCGAGCGCGGCGAGGGATTGACGGACGCGGTAGTTTGCTCAATCCACCAATCGAGTTTGGCGCGGCGGCGTAGAATACAATAATAACGCTCGATAATATCGCGACGGTCCTTGGAACCGGCGTATCGTCGTTTGCGAAAGTAGGCGTTCGGGATGCCATGGCCTGAACCGCCATGAACCAGGATGTCTTCGAGTGTCGTCAGAAGATCGATAACCGCTTGCAGGCGGCCGGCGGGGGTCAGTTGTTGCTCCGATAGTTAGGGGCCTCGCGGGTGATGGTCACGTCGTGAACGTGACTTTCCTTCAAGCCCGCACCGGTGAGGCGGCGGAAGACGGCGCGCTCCTGTAGATCTTTGATGGTCGCGCTGCCGGTGTAGCCCATGCCGGCGCGCAAGCCGCCGACCAATTGATGAATGACGGTTCCCAATGCGCCTTTATAGGGAACTTGGCCTTCGATGCCTTCGGGTACGTATTTGAGATTGCTCGAAACGTCTTGTTGGAAGTAGCGGTCGGCCGAGCCGCGGGCCATGGCACTCAGCGAGCCCATGCCACGATAAGACTTATAAGAACGGCCTTGATACAAGAAGACTTCGCCTGGGCTTTCATCAGTGCCGGCAAACAATGAGCCGATCATGACGCACTCGGCACCCGCCGCGATGGCTTTGACAATATCACCGGATTGTTTGATGCCGCCGTCGGCAATTAAAGGGATGCCGTGCTTATGAGTTAACTCGGCGACTTCCATGACGGCCGAGAGCTGCGGCATGCCGACACCGGCGACCATGCGTGTCGTGCAGATCGTGCCCGGACCGATTCCGACTTTGACGCAATCGGCACCCGCATCAATCAAGGCTTGCGCGCCGTCCGGTGTCGCAATGTTGCCGGCGACGACTTGAGCGTGATTGCTGAGTTTTTTGATCCGGTTGACCGCATCGAGCACGCCTTTGGAATGTCCGTGTGCGGTATCGACGACAATCACGTCCACCTCAGCATCAAGCAAGGCTTCGGCGCGTTTTAGTCCGGCATCGGCAACGCCGGTCGCCGCCGCGACCCGCAGACGGCCTTTATCGTCCTTGCAGGCATTTGGAAATTGTTGTGATTTTTCGATGTCTTTTACGGTGATAAGACCGATGCAGCGGTCCTGGTCGTCGACGACAACGAGTTTTTCGATCCGATTCTGGTGCAGCAGCCGCATCGCTTCTTCGCGCTCAACACCTTCCTTCACAGTCACCAATGGGTGACCGCTTTCGTGCGGCGTCATCAATTCTCTAACCGGCTGTTTCGGGTCGGTGGCAAACCGCACGTCGCGGTTGGTAAGGATGCCGACCAGTGTGCCGCCGTTCTGAACGACGGGAATACCGGAGATGTTGTGTGACTCTTTAATGGCAAGGGCGTCTTCGAGGGTTGCTTCCGGGTTAATCGTGATCGGATCGACCACCATGCCGGATTCGAATTTTTTTACTTTGCGCACCTCGGTCGCCTGTTCTTCGGCTTCCAAATTTTTATGAACAACACCGATGCCGCCAGCCTGAGCCATGGCAATGGCCAGTGCGCTTTCCGTCACGGTATCCATCGCCGCGGAAATGAGCGGAATGCCGAGATTAATGGTTTTGGTGAGGCGGGTGTTGGTTTGCGCCGCAGAGGGCAGGACGTC
>CALINB010000224.1 GCA_938045325.1 uncultured Rhodospirillales bacterium
GACATTCATCCAAGGTCGGATGGGTATCACGGTGATGGCAATGTCGGCATTGGATATCGCGTTGTGGGACGCTCTGGGACGACACGAAAGAAAACCGCTTTGGCAACTTTGGGGCGGGAAAGCGGACCCGCTGCCGGTCTATGGTTCCGGTTGTTTCCGGGGGCTCGGTCACGACGGCATGATCGAGAAAGCCGAGCGTTTCGTCGGCGATGGCTTCAAGGCCATCAAGATGCAGGTTGCCCATCTGTTTACCCACGATGAAGATGTCGCCAACGTCCGCGACATGCGCGAATCCCTCGGCGGCGATATCGAGATCATGGTCGATGTAAACCAGGGTTGGACCGTCAAGGAAGCCATATCGGTCGGCAAGCGGATCGACCGCTATCGTCTTACCTGGTTGGAAGAGCCGGTCATGGCTGACGATTTCGACGGGTACCATGCAATTGCCGATGCCATCGAGACGCCGGTTGTCGGCGGCGAGAACAACTTCACCCATCATGATTTCAAACCGTTCTTTGCCAGCGGCAAAGTGCCGATCCTACAGCCGGATATCATGCGGGGCGGTTATACGGAGCTTCGGGCCATCGCGGAACAGGCCCATGCGGCCGGCCTGACCATGGCCTGGCATATGTTTCCGGAATTGAGCGTCCATCTGACGGCGTCGATCCCGAATCCTTCATGGCTCGAATATATGGGCTGGTATGACCATCTCTGGGTTGAGCCGAATAATCCAGTCGACGGCATGATGACGCCGACCGACCGGCCGGGGCACGGCATGGATTTCAAACCCGAACTGTTCGCGCGTTATCCCTACCCGCAATAGGGGAAGGAAAATTTAAGCGGAAGCGCCGGCTGACATTGAAGGTTGTGCCGTGCGGTTGGGTTTGACGGGGCTGGTCCCGGTCTTGCCATGGGCTGGAAGCGTCGTGCGGACAAATGCTCCGGCTTGAGCCGCCAAGCGCAATTCATGGGTCTCTAGAAGCTTCCACATGACAATCGGAATATCGACGATCTCGCTTCCGGGCACTTCATAAATCTCACATGGGCCTGTTGTCCGCAACTCACATTCTTGCGGCCCTCCATGGAGAATTTGTTCTTCTCCGAATATTGTTCGTGGGCTGAGTGTTTCTACGACCTCACCATCGATTATGCGTTCAATTTCGCCAGAATTAAGGAGGAAGATCGAGTCGGAAGGCAGACCCTTCAGGACGACCCCAGGTTTCTCTATTTTCCTCAACCTCATGGATTTGGCGATCTTGTTTTGGACCGGTGGCGAGATGGTCTCACCGAATAACCATGTTTGCTCCAACGCTTCCCGGTTTTCGAACAATCTGATTATATCCGTTTCCAATCCGTTTTTCCGGATGAAGCCGAAATAAGAATCATGCGTTAGCTGTAGGGCCCGGACGTAGCTCACGGTCCTATAGGTTGAAGTCGAAGCAACATCGTGAAGGCCCGAATACTCGCCGATCAAACCACCGGCGGAGATGACGTTATAGACATCGTCTTCGGAGCGAATTTTCTCGACCGTCCCTGTGACGACCAGAAAGACGTCTTCCGCTTTACGGCCTGTGCGCAAAATACTCGACCCTGGTGTGAACTCGACCATGGGGTGATTGAGCAGCGTCCGTAAATACCGCGGTTCCATGTCCGGGAAATAGTCCCGTAGGAATTCGAACGAGAAGCGGCGCAAATTGTCCGTTTGATCCGGGACCATGGCGTCGACAACGCCGAACATGGCGCTGGAGCCGATTTCTTTCTGTTTATTGGTCAGCGGGTCGGCGCGATGAGCCAGCACGATCTTTCCCGACCTGTCTTCCTCGAAATCGAGAGCATCGCCGTGGATCATACCGCCGCCGATATCGATCTTCTTAAGTTGCGCTTCGTCTAGATATTCAGCCCACGTTTCGTCATACATTTTCTGAGAAATGCCGGGGGCGGTATCGTCGTCGGTTATCATGCCTTGAAGCACGTCGACGGAGGCGATGTCGGCCAAATGCGCGTAACTCAGATATTTGCCTTCCCAAAAAGTCCGGAAGACATAGACGCTGGTTTCCACCGGATGCGGCGACATGATGGGCCGGACTTCGAGGCCCTCGATATCGTTCCATTTGCCAGCCTTGAGGTCGACGACGTCGAAGTAGCTTGGGATGACATCTTCATCTGTGGACAGAAGAGAGGAAAGTTTCTTGAACACCGAGGCGCGTACCAATGGCGTGGCGTAGTATTTTATACGCCGGTCCGTCCGCATCAGGCTCGTCAATCCCGCGAAATGATCGTCATGGCAATGAGTGTGGAAGATACCTTCGATTTCGTTCACGCCGATGCCGAGCGCCGTGAGTGTGTAGGAAATATTCGGGCCCGCGTCGATCAAATAAATCTTGCCTTGGAAGACCACGATGCTGGCCATGCAAGGACGGTTTACGTCCCAGCCGTCGCCCTGGCCGGAATGGATGATCGAGAAATAATCCCGATCGATACTCTTGCAACCGAGGGGGTAGGCGGAGCGATCATTGCGTCCGCGGATGACGGTCAGATCGATGGTCACAATCTCGTTGTCATAGGCAATTTGAAAAACGTTCGTGCGTGTTCGTTTGAGCGTCACGCCATTTTTGATCTCGATCGGTTCATCGTTGAGGATCAAGTGATCCAAAAGTTCTTC
>CALINB010000225.1 GCA_938045325.1 uncultured Rhodospirillales bacterium
CGCCGTCGCCGAGGGCATTTAATTTTTAATTGAGAGGCCTTGAGCTTATGGGCCGCCGTAAAACCGAATTAACCGTATCGCGAACCATCGAGATGTTTCTCGATATGCTGGCTGCTGAACGGGGCGCAGCGGTCAACACACTCGAATCCTATCGCCGCGACCTTGCCAATTTCACGGCTTTTACGATGGTGCGAAAGCGCGATCCGGAGAAAGCCGACACACCGATGATCCGGAAATATTTTACGCAGTTATCCTCGCGTGGCATGGCACCGGGGACAAGTGCGCAGCATTTATCCGCATTGCGGCAGTTTTTTAAATTTTTAGTGAGTGAAGGCCTGCGTGAAGATAATCCGTGTACAACTATCGACAGCCCGCGGTTGGGCCGCCCGCTACCGAAATATCTGAATGAAGCGGAAGTCGAAACCCTATTGGAAACTGCGAACGGCCATGGCGGCCCTGAGGGCTTCCGCTTGCGCGCCTTGCTCGAAATTTTATATGCGACCGGTTTGCGGGTTTCGGAGTTGGTTGGCATGCCCATGACCGCTTTAACGCAGGAAGATCAAATGCTGGTCATTCGAGGCAAGGGCGGTAAGGAACGCATGGTGCCGCTCGGTGGTCCGGCCAGTCGGGCAATTGCCGAGTACCGGGATGTGCGTCCACAATTTATTCCCGGTTACAAAATAAGCGAAAGTAAAAAAAACAAACCGGAATCAAAATGGCTGTTTCCTTCACGTGCCAAACAAGGGCACCTCACGCGGGCACGGTTTGCGCAAATCCTCAAGGAACTCGCTATCGAGGCTGGGCTCAATCCGGCGCGGGTGTCGCCGCATGTACTGCGCCATTCGTTCGCATCTCATTTGTTGGCAAACGGTGCGGATTTACGTTCCTTGCAGCAGCTGTTGGGGCACGCCGATATCGCTACGACTCAAATTTACACGCACGTGTTGGATGAGCGCTTAAAGGCGTTGGTGCAAAACCATCACCCGCTCGCAAACACAAAAAAATAACTATTGTTTTGTTGCCGGGTCGTTATCGGCATCATTGTTGGTGTTTTCGTACGCATCGCCGCCGGGTTGAAACGAGCGCCAAAAATCGTATGCCGCCATGGCAACGCACCCGACGGTGATAATGATGAGCTCGATGCGCGGCACGTAAATCAAGATGATCGCCATAAATACGGCAAGCAGGGTGAGAGAAAAGGGAGCGAAAATTTTATTGATCATTATGCCGCCTCCGCTTCCAAATCCGACGCAAGTTTATCCGTGAGCCATTTTGCGGTGCGTAGTAAGCGGGCATCATTTCCCTTTTTACCGACAAGCTGAACGCCGATGGGTAGCCCGTTTTCTCCTTCGAGCAACGGCAAAGTCACACACGGTAAGCCGAGATAGGTCCATAGAGTGTTGCAGGTGGGGCTGCCGGTGCGCTCAATCCCTTTGGGCGCTTCGCCGGTGACGGCAGGTGTGACAATGGCATCGAACTCTTCAAATACCGCATTGATGCCGAGGTTGAGCCGTTCACGCCATTCGTGGGCGGCGACATAATCGACGGCGGAAAACGTGCGGCCGCTTTCGATAATTTCGATGAATTTTTCGCTGAGACCGAGTTTGTTTTCTTCATAGAGGCCATGGAACCGGCAGGCAATATCGGCGTGCATAATGGTTTTATGCCACCGCCAAGCGTCCTCGAACGGTGTCGGCAGTTCGTCCTCGGTACACTGTTGACCCAACGCATCCTTAAGTTCTTCGTAGGCTTCTTGCGCCGTTTGTTCGAGCTCGCCCCACACCGGGGTTTTCATAAAAACAAAATCCGGTTCAACCGGCGGTTCGGATAAGGCTGTCTCGGCAAGCGTCGGGGTCGCGTGCGGCTGCATGTCCGGGTCGTTTGCGTCATAGGCCATGAGAATAGACGCCACGAGGCCGAGATCTTCGATCGAACGCGCGAGAACGCCGAGGGTGTCGAGAGCGGGTGACAATTCAAGCGTACCGGTACGTGAAATCAGGCCGTGGCTCGGTTTGAAACCAAACACGCCGCAATAGGAAGCGGGGCGGATTACAGAACCGTTGGTTTGTGAACCGAGGGCTGCGGGCACCATACCGCACGCAACGGCAGCCGCCGATCCGCTTGATGAGCCACCGGGGGTATGATCCGGGTTATGCGGGTTGCGGGTTTTCCCGGGCTTATAAGTTGCAAATTCCGTGGTCACGGTTTTTCCCATGATAACGGCACCCGCCTGACGTAAAAGCGATACCACGAAGGCATCCTCGATGGGTTGGCGGCCGGCATGTAATGCACTGCCGTTTTCAGTCGGAAAACTAACGGTGTCGATTATGTCCTTAATGCCGATGGGCACGCCATGGAGTGGGCCCATCGCTTCATGGGCGGCCCAGATACGATCTGCTTCCTTGGCCTGCATCAGGGCGAACTCGGGGTCGAACGCCTGCCAAGCCTGTACGGTTGGCTCTTTTTCTTCGATGCGTTCGATGCAGGCCCTGACCAACTCTTCCGAAGTCAATTCGCCTGCAGCCAAATGCCTTGCGGCATCGGCGGCACTCAGATCAGCATATGTCGCGTCGGTTTTCGTCATTATTGATAGATGACCTTCGGCAGCCAGAGGGCAATCTGCGGGAATACGTACAAAATAATCATTGCGAGAAAGACCATCATCAAGAACGGCATCGAGCCTTTAAAGATCTCGATCAATTTCACATGGGGTGGAGCAACCCCTTTGAGATAATACGCCGACATCGCCATTGGCGGCGTCAGAAAAGACGTCTGCAGGTTTAGCGCAACCAGAATGCCGAAGAATAACGGATCGATGCCGAAGTGCGGTAGCATCGGCAGGAAGATCGGCACGAAGATAATGATGATTTCCGACCACTCGAGCGGCCAGCCGAGCAGGAAGATGATGAGTTGCGCCATGATCAGAAATGTTAATGGCGAGAGTTGCAGGGAAAGCACGAACGATTCAATCAAATTGTGTCCGCCAAGGAGGGCAAACACGGACGAAAACGTCCAGGACCCGATAAAGAGCCAACAGACCATGGCGGATGTGCGCGCCGTAAGATAGATCGACTCGCGTAAACGGTCCCAAGTCATGGCGCGGTAACAAATCGCCAGAAGAATAGCGCCCATAACGCCGGTGGCGGCAGCTTCCGTCGGCGTCGCCCAACCGAAGAGGATCGCACCGAGCACGAGAAGGATTAGAACGGCCAGCGGGAAGAAGGATGTGAGCAAGGATAATATGACGCTGTTGCCGAGAATTTCCCGGGCATCCTCTTCTTTCGGCTTAGGCGCGAGTGACGGATTGATCATGGTGCGCCCGACGACGTAGATCATGTAGAGGCCCGCAAGCATGAAGCCAGGAATCAAGGCGCCGGCGTAGAGTTTCACTGGTGAGACGCCTGCAGCCACGGAATAAACGATCAGCATGATACTTGGCGGAATGAGAATGCCGAGACAGCCGCCGGCGCAAATGACGCCTGCCGAGAAACTGGTGTCGTAACGGGCTTTCAACATGGCGGGAAACGCGAGCAAACCCATGAGCGTGACGACGGCACCGATGATGCCGGTCGCTGTCGAAAACATCGCGCAGGTGGCAAGTGCGGCGACGGCCATGGACCCAGGCATGTGACGGGCGGCGGCCTGCAGGCTGAAAAACAACCGGTCAATGATGTTTGCGCGCTCAAGGATGTAGCCCATGAATAGGAACATCGGCACGGCGGTCAGGATATCGTTGGAGATGACGGAGTACGTCCGGTTGACCAAAAGGTCGAATACTTGATTGTCGAAAAGAGAGACGCCGATTTCCGCCATGCGCTCGGCATCGTAATAATAGTAATAACCGAAACCGACGCCCATGCCGATCAGGGTAAAGCAAATCGGAAAACCCAAAAGGATCGTTAGTACGAATGAGCCGAGCATGAGGAGGGCAACTTGAGGATCGGTCATGCGCCGCTTCCTTTTGACGCGGCTTCTTCGGCCAGGCGTTGCTCGTCTTCCTTTTGGTGCAGCAGCATGGCCTCAATTTCTTCAACGTCATGCAGATGCGCCGGCCATTCACCTTCCCGCAAACAGATGATGCAGCGAATGACTTGGGCAACGCCCTGCAGGGCAAGGAAGAAAGCGGCAATCGGTATGATGAATTTGAATTGATAGATCGGAAACCACGCGATGCTCATGACGCTTTTTTCATTAAAGGTCCAAGATTGCCAAGCGTAATCGATGCCCGCATAAATTAGCGCCAAAATGCCGGGAAAGAAGAATAAAACATAAAGAGTGAGTTCGATGGTCGCTTGGGTTTTTGGTTTCAACAGCCGAAAGAC
>CALINB010000226.1 GCA_938045325.1 uncultured Rhodospirillales bacterium
GGCGGTGGCGGGGGCGGCGATCTCGACGACGAAATCCCGTTTTAATCTGCTTAAGTTCGAACGCTAAAACGCCCCGATTCGGGGCGTTTTTTCGTTGCCTTTTCAAAGCCGCTTTTTAGCCCTAAAAAAGCCCTGTAAGGCATTGTTATTATTGTATAATTAAGGGGCCAATCCGCTTGTGACCGGGGCATGAAAAATGCTAAATTAAGAGCCTATTTTAAGTCCTTTTTTCACCATGAGGCCGGTTCCCTATACGGCCTTTCCCTTAGCCGGGGCCGGCTGAATTTCGGCCCCTGATTTTATTGAAAACGACCGGAAAAATCCGTTGACCGCACCGCCTGATACGCCTTCGGAATTCGACGCAACGGTTCCCGTTTCCATCGAAGAGGAGATGAAACGCTCCTATCTCGATTACGCCATGAGCGTGATCGTCAGTCGCGCGTTGCCCGATGTGCGTGACGGCTTAAAACCCGTGCACCGGCGTATTTTGTTTTCGATGCACGAAAACGGGTATCACTACAATCGTTCGTTTAGAAAATCAGCGCGTATCGTCGGTGATGTCATGGGTAAATACCATCCACATGGCGACACGGCGATTTACGATGCGATGGTGCGTATGGCGCAGGAATTTTCGCTGCGTGTGCCGCTTGTCGACGGGCAAGGCAACTTCGGGTCTATGGACGGGGACCGGGCCGCTGCCATGCGGTATACCGAAGCGCGCTTAACCCGTGTCGCGCACGCTTTATTAGAAGACATCGATAAAGATACCGTCGACTTTCAGGAAAACTACGACGGCACGGAAAAAGAGCCGGAAGTCCTGCCGGCGCAGATACCGAATTTGCTGGCGAACGGCGCCGGCGGCATCGCGGTCGGCATGGCGACCAATATTCCGCCGCACAATTTGGGCGAATTGATCGATGCCTGCTGTGCGTTGATCGATAATCCCGAGACGACCATCGACGAGCTGATCGAAAACCACGTCCAGGGGCCTGATTTTCCCACCGGCGGTCTGATTATGGGTCGGGCAGGTGTCTTGTTGGCGCTCAAGACCGGCCACGGCTCCGTAGTCATGCGCGGCAAAACGTCTATCGAAGAAGTCCGTAAAGGCGTGCAGGCCATCATCATCACCGAAGTGCCCTATCAGGTGAACAAGGCCCGCATGATCGAGATTATGGCGGAATGCGTGCGCGATAAGCGCATCGAAGGGATCGGCGACCTGCGTGATGAATCCGATCGCCAAGGCGTACGCGTCGTCGTCGAAATTCGCCGCGATGCCAACGCCGAAGTCGTGCTGAACCAGCTTTATCGGTATACACCGCTGCAAACCAGTTTCGGTGTCAACATGCTGGCTCTCGATCACGGCCAGCCGCGTATGATGAATCTGCGGGAAATTTTAAACGCGTTTATCGAATTCCGCGAAGAGGTCATCCGCCGACGTACGATTTTCGAACTCGGCAAGGCGCGTGATCGCGCGCACGTGTTGGTCGGCCTCGCGGTCGCGGTCGCTAATATCGACGATATCATCGCGCTCATTCGCAAAGCGAAGGACCCGGCGACGGCGCGCGAGCAACTGATGGAACGCGATTGGCCGGCTTCGGATGTCGAGCCGATGATCAAGCTGCTCGACGAGCCGGGCCGTGCGGTCGTGAAGGGCAAATACAAGCTTTCCGAGGAACAGGCGAAAGCGATCCTGGAGTTACGCCTGCACCGTCTGACCGGCCTCGAGCGGGATAAAATCGGCGGGGATTTGGAAGAACTCGGCAAGAAAATCGCCGAGTATCTCGAAATTCTTGCCTCGCGCGAAAAACTGTACGGCATCCTGCGCGACGAATTGCTCGACATGAAAGAGCAATTCGCCACACCGCGCAAAACTCAAATCGAAGAGGGCGGGTTCGAACAGGACGTCGAAGACCTCATCCAGCGCGAAGACATGGTCGTGACCGTTTCCAACGCCGGGTACATCAAACGCGTGCCCTTATCGACCTATCGCGCGCAGCACCGCGGCGGAAAAGGCCGTGCCGGCATGAGTACGCGCGACGAGGATTTTGTCAGTCAGGTGTTCGTGGTGAATACCCACACGCCTGTGCTGTTTTTCTCCTCGCGTGGCATCGTCTACGTGCTGAAGGTTTATAAATTACCTTTGGGTTCGCCGACGGCGCGCGGCAAGGCCATGATCAACCTACTGCCGCTTCAAGAAGGTGAAACCATTTCAACCCTAATGCCGATGCCCGAGGACGAGGAAACCTGGGGGCAGTGGGATATCGTGTTTGCGACCGCGCAGGGAAAAATTCGACGGAATTCGTTAAAAGATTTCGCGAACATTAAGGCTAACGGCAAAATCGCCATGAAATTCGAGAATGGTAATGCCGACGACCGCCTGATCCGGGTGCGCACTATTACCGAAGATGATGATGTGCTGCTCTCGACCCGGCAGGGCAAATGCATTCGCTTCTCGGTCGGTGATCTCCGCGTGTTTACCAGTCGCTCCTCGACAGGCGTGCGCGGCATTAAACTTGCCAAGGACGATGAAGTCATTTCCATGTCGGCGTTGAAGCACGTGCATGCAGATTCGGAATCACGCGAGTTATATTTACAATCTGTCAGCGCAAAGCGCCGGCTTGCCGGTGCCGATTACACGGATAAGAAAGAAGAAAAAAAACGCGATAAGGAATTGGCGGCCCGGCTGGAGGATCCCTCCTATCAAGCGATGGCCGAGCACGAAGAGTTTATCCTGACCGTGACCGAAGACGGTTTAGGCAAGCGTTCGACCGCGTATGAGTATAGGATTACCGGACGCGGCGGTTCGGGCATTACCAGCATTGAGTTGAAACGCGGCAAGAAAACAACCCATGTCGTTGCTTCATTTCCGGTGGTCGATACGGATGAGTTGGTGATGGTGACGGACGGCGGTAAACTGATCCGTATGCCGGTCGCCGATATCAGCCAATCGGGCCGGACGACACGCGGCGTGACGTTGTTCAAGACCGCTGAAGATGAAAATGTCGTTTCGGTCACGAGGATTCGGGAGACTGATACCGAAGGGGACGAAACGAGCGCCGAGTCTGCTGACGGTGATGGCAAAAAAGATAATTCCGGCAAAGGGGCGGCCGCCGAATAGGCGGTGATCTTAAGGGGACGTTAATAGCCATGAACAGCAAGCCGCGCATTGGCGTGTATCCGGGGACGTTCGATCCCGTAACCCGGGGGCATCTCGATATCATTTCTCGTGCGACCCGCGTGGTCGACCGGCTGATTTTGGGCGTCGCCATCAACGAGGATAAGGGGCCGCTCTTTACCCTCGACGAGCGCGTGGCCATGCTTGAAGAGGAGCTGAAAAACCTGAACAACCACGACGGCAGCGCGATCGAAGTGAAACCGTTCGATAACCTGCTCACTCAATTCGCGACTTCGGTGGGGGCATCGGTCGTGATTCGCGGTTTGCGCGCGGTCTCGGATTTCGAGTTTGAATTTCAGATGGTGGGGATGAACTCCCGCTTGGCGCCCGAGGTGGAGACCGTGTTCTTGATG
>CALINB010000227.1 GCA_938045325.1 uncultured Rhodospirillales bacterium
GGTGCGAGCCGTACTCTTCGGCCTTTTGCGCCATCAATCCGACGTTCGAGACACTGCCCATGGTTTTCGGATCGAACGCGCCGTTCTCTTTACAGAAATTGACGGTTTCTTCGTAAACGCAGGAATAGCTGCGATCCGGAATGACGCACTTCGTATCGTTTTCGCCGCCGTCCGGCCCCCAGGACCGACCGCCGTTCCGAATAATCGCCGGCATGGAGGCGTCGATGATGACGTCACTCGGCACATGCAGGTTAGTGATGCCCCGGTCCGAGTTCACCATGTAAAGGTCGGGCTGTGCATCCATACAGGCTTTGACGTCGGCTTCGATTTCGGCCTTTTTGTCCGCCGGCAGGGATTGGATTTTCGCCGCGATATCGCCGACGCCGTTATTGGGGTCAATGCCTAACTCTTCAAACGTCTTGGCGTGCTTTTCGTATACGTCTTTAAAGTACGCCATCACCGCATGACCGAATAAAATCGGATCGGAGATTTTCATCATTGTGGCCTTCACATGGAAGGAAAACAGATTGCCCTTTTTGTTGGCATCCGCCACTTCGGATTCGAGGAACGCGCGCAACGGGCCCGCCTTCATCATCGTCGCATCAATGACGTCGCCGTCATCAAATTTAAGGCCGTCCTTAAGAACAGTCTCATTACCGCTTTCGTCAACGAAAACGATCTTGCCCGTACCCACGGCGCCGCCGGTAAGGGTCGTTGATTTCTCATTGGCAAAAAAGTCGTCCGACGACATGGACGTCACTTCCGTTTTCGAGTCTTTTTTCCACTCGCCCATGCGATGGGGGTTATTTTTTGCATAAGCCTTCACCGCATTGGGCGCGCGGCGATCGGAATTGCCTTGGCGCAGAACTGGGTTCACGGCACTCCCTAAAACGATGCCATATGTTTCTTGAATTTTCTTTTCAGCATCATTTTTCGGCTCTTCGGGATAATCAGGAACATCGTAACCCTTTTCTTGTAACTCTTTGATCGCGGCTTGCAACTGCGGGATCGAGGCACTGATGTTCGGTAGTTTGATGACGTTCGCTTGGGGTTCTTCGACAAGCTCACCCAGGATCGACAAATCATCCGACTGTTTTTGTTCCGCCGTCAGCTTTTCGGGAAAATTGGCGATGATACGGCCAGCCAACGATATATCTTTACGGCCAATGGTAATCCCAGCCGACTTGGCAAAGGTTTGAATGATGGGCAGAAGCGAACCGCTCGCAAGCTCAGGCGCTTCATCGACTTTTGTATAAATGATATCCGGTTCTGATTTTTGATCAGCCATTCTAAAACTCCCCAAAATAGGCGAAAGCCACATATCTGTGACGGTATCGGTAAATCGCTTTTTTAATTACCTCCCGTGGACCGCGGGAACATACGCAGCAAAACCGCACTTTTCAAGGCCGTTCCCCTGATTAGCGAAGTCCGGCCACCGACCATACCGCTTAAAGGTGGCTTGTCAGGACTTCTTCTTTTGGAATTGGCGCAGATTCCAGGGCCGGAAGCACAGCTTCGGCAGAATCGACGACCGTATAAAGCTCCTCAATGGCGGGGTGTGCAAACGCCTGGCCGATCAGGCTCTGGATCAACTTTTCAAACGGCAACCAATAATCATCCACGTTGACGATAACGATCGGTTTGTCGTGCTGGCGCAGCTGCTTCCACGTAATCACCTCGAAAGTTTCATCCAACGTCCCCAAACCGCCGGGCAGCACGACGACACCATCGGACAATTCAAACATTTTGCTTTTGCGCTCATGCATGGAATCCACAACGATCAGCTCATTGACGTTCGATTTTCCGACTTCATATTTCATCAAAAAATCTGGGATGACACCGATCACCTCGCCGCCCGCGGCCATAACAGAATCCGCGACCACACCCATCAGGCCGATATTACCGCCGCCGTAAACCAGCCGGATGTTACGCTCGGCCATTATCACACCCAGGTCTTCGGCGGCTTTGTGAAATCGCGGATTCGCCCCGACTTTTGAACCGCAAAATACGCTTAATGATCGAATTTCGGCCATAAATACCACCAGCTGGACATGGAAACCCTGCAAGGCGTCGTCGCAGGGACGCCAGACCATAATGAATTCACCGGGCAAGGGAAAGAGCTCACTTCCCTCCTTGCCCAAAGCAAGGCCGGCTCAGTCATCATTAACGATGTCATTGAATTGCCACATTTTTAGTGTTTTTTAGGGTCGGATCATCATAGGCTATGGATTAATCTGCCTTGGCATTTTGAACTGCCGTGTTGATCGACGAAGAAAGGACAATCTCTATGCCCAAGTGGTTACATTGGATGTTTGCGGGATTTTTCGTGACAGTCCTGTTAACGGCCTCTTACACAGCAATGGCGGATCCTAAAAACGAGATTACCTATCGCCGGGCGACCATGAAGGCGCTTGGCGGGCATATGGGCGCGTTAAATGCCATACTCAGCGGCCGTGTCAAACGCGGCAAAGGCAGCGTCGTTGTTCATGCCCGCGCCATCGGCAATATAGGCAAGCTTTCGCATACCCTTTTTGCCAAAGGCACCGACAAAGGCCGGACCCGAGCGAAACCGCAAATTTGGGCGAAACCCAATCAATTCAAACAAGCGATCGCCGCCTTTAAAAAAGCCAGCGCAAAATTGGCGAGCTCGGCTAATAATCGAGATATGAAGATCGTTAAAAGGGCGTTTAAGGCCGTCACGAAAACCTGCGGCGGCTGCCATAAGACATTCCGCCTGCCCCGGCGTAAGCGCTGATGAGAGCGACCTCTACCAATTTATCAATTGGTATGGTTTGAGTCCCATTTTTCCAAAGATCACACGAATTTGTAGTGACGCTTTGGATGGCTATGCCATAAACCTGCCATAAATATTCGTCATGACTACAAAATCTAACCACTTTTGAAGGGGGAATCATGTTTAAAAAACTAGCTATTGTTACAGGGATTGTTTTCTCGGTAGCGGCAATCGCCGGCACGACACCCGCATTTGCCGACTCCAAAACCATCGTTAAAACGCAAGACATTCAAATTGCAATAGCGAAAGGGTTTGGCGAAGCCATTAAAAAACGCCGCACCATTTTCCGCTGCATTGCAACGGGTTTGAAGAAAATCAAAGAAGGCAAGGGTGACGCCAAGAAGAACGCCCGGCTCGTTTTGAAAAATGCGGCCATGCTCGAGCAAAACCTGAAAGCACTGTTTCCCGCGGGCTCACACAAAGGCAAGACTCGGGCGAAAAAAGCGCTATGGGGTGATTGGGATAAATTCGCTAAACAAGCAGCTGCCTTGAAAGCGGGTGCCGCCAAACTCACAGCCATGGATGGCAGCAAAAAAGGCCTCAAGGGCGTTTATAAAACCTGCAAAGGTTGTCATAAGCCCTTCCGTGGCGAAAAGAACAAAGCCCACGGTAAGGTGAAGTGCAGCTAATATAGAGTACATTATACTTTAATTTCGATAAGCCGGCTCAAGATAAGATCTTGAGCCGGTTTGTTTTTGTCATATTAAGAGCCTATTCATGATATGCTTTTTAATATGCAGCCCCTACCGATTAACCGGTTTGAGAGACCCCCGTCGTGAATCAGCCTATTTTGATCACCATCGCCGGAGTCCTTGCGGTTTCGACCGCCATCGGACTCAACTATTATTTCTCGGAAGATAAAGCCGAAGAAGCCGCCAAGGATAAAGCCGCACTCAAACAAACGGCCCCGGCCCCCGTTTCAAAACCGAAACCGACATTATTAAAACCCATCAAGCCGAGCTTCGATGTTGTGCGTGTCAACCCGCAAGGCGACACGGTTATCGCGGGCCGGGCAAAGCCCGGCAGCACGGTCGTTATCCTCGACCGCGGCAAGGTGATCGGAAAAGTGACCGCCGACAGCCGAGGTGAATGGGTGTTCGTGCCGGATAAACCATTAGCACCAGGCAGCCGGCAACTCAGTCTTGAAATGCACGAAGCAGGCAAAGAGCCGGTCAAATCGGAATCCGATGTTGTCCTCGTCGTGCCTGAGCGGCAAAAGGACATCGCCGGGCAGCCGACGGAAAAAGAAACTCAAGCCTTGGCCCTGAAAGTACCGCGCGAAAGGCCGGGACCGACCAAGGTTCTGCAAAAACCGTCGTCACATAAAGTCGGGGATCTCAGTGTTGATATTGTCGATTACGATGATCAGGGACAACTCAGTATCGGCGGCCAAGCGCCGGCGAATTCGCAATTAAACATATATTTATCCAATCAATTTGTCGGCCGGGCCAAAGCGGACGATCAAGGCCAGTGGCGGCTTGAGCTTAAAAAACCGGTAAAGCCGGGCCTTTATACATTACGGGTCGATCAGGTCGGCCCCAAAGGCAAAGTCATTGCGCGGGTCGCCCTTCCCTTTACCCGCTCAACACCGATCACGTCGATGCAGCCAGGTTCATTTGTCATCGTCCAGCCAGGCAACAGTTTATGGCGTATCGCGCGCCGGAAATATGGTACCGGATTTCAATATTCGGTGATATATGAAGCCAATAAAGATCAAATCAAGGAACCGGATCTTATTTACCCCGGCCAAATATTTGCCTTACCTACTTCAAAATAACGATACATTGTAAACGCTAAACAGACGGAGAATCACGTGCCGCTGCCTTTTGTGCTTAAAACCGTATTCTGTCCGATCCACCGTGCCGGATGGCCGTTTGTCATCATCTTTAGTGTTGCAACCGTCGGCTTATGGTGGCTTGCCGAACCACTAGGCTGGCTCGGCATTGTCTTAACGCTATGGTGCATATATTTCTTCCGCGACCCGGAGCGGGTATCACCAACCCGGGATGGCCTCATCATCAGCCCCGCTGACGGCACCGTGCATGTGATTGATGAAGCTGTGCCGCCGCCGGAACTTGAAATGGGTGATCAACCGCGGCCCCGGATCGCCATCTTCATGAATGCCTTGAATGTTCACGTCAATCGCATCCCGTGTGCGGGAAAAATAGCCAAAGTCAGTTACCGCCCCGGAAAATTTCTTAACGCATCCCTCGATAAGGCGAGTGAAGATAACGAACGCAACAGTGTGCGCTTAACCCTCGATGACGGCCAGGATATTGCCTTCGTGCAAATCGCCGGGCTTATTGCCCGGCGTATCCTATGTGACATCAAAGAAGGTGAAACCGTGCAAACCGGCGAGAGATTTGGTATGATCCGCTTCGGCAGCCGGGTGGAAGTGTTTATGCCGACTGGGGTTCACGCACTCGTTGCCGTTGGTCAAACCGCTATCGCCGGAGAAACCGTGTTGGCTGACCGCGCCAGTCAAGAACCGGCACGCCATGGAGAAGCCCGCTGAAGGAGCTACACATGCGACCCGTCAAGCGACCTCGTTTAAAAGCACTGCATTTCAACAGAATGATTCCCAATATTCTGACCCTGCTGGCATTGTGTGCGGGACTTACGGCTATTCGGTTCAGCCTTCAGGAACAATGGGTCCACGCTGTCGTGGCTTTGTTAGCTGCCGCCATTTTCGACGGCTTGGACGGCCGCGTCGCGCGCATCCTCAAAGGGACCAGCAAATTTGGCGCCGAACTCGACTCGTTATCGGACTTCATCAGTTTCGGCGTTGCCCCGGCCATCGTCCTTTATTTATGGACAATGCAAACCTGGGGGAAGTTCGGATGGCTGATCGTTTTGATTTATGCCGTTTGTTCGGCACTCCGGCTGGCCCGGTTTAACACCAACATGGACGAATCCGACAAACCCGCCTGGACTGTAAATTTCTTTACCGGCGTTCCCGCGCCGGCCGCTGCCGGACTCGTCATCGCGCCGATGGTCATGTCCTTTCAGTTCAACACCACTTTTGTGCGCGAACCGGCATTTGTCGCAGGTTTTTTACTGGTTATCGCCGCCCTGATGATCAGCCGCGTGCCGACCTTTGCATTGAAAAAAATCAAAGTGGCTCATAAATGGGTTTTACCGCTGATGCTGATCATCGGCTTGTTCGCCGCATCGATCATGAGCGCACCGTGGGCGACCTTATTAGCCATTGGCGTGATTTATGCCGGATCAATGCCGTTCAGCATTCGCATGTTTCGGCGATTGGAACGTGAAACCGCGCAAGAACATGGTCCCAGCGTCGTGAGTGACAACGACCAAAGCGCTGCCGGATAATCACCCATTTAAACCTGTGCGCCCCGATCAGCCGTTGGCAACGTTTTAACACGCCGCTTGTCCAGCCAAGCCCGCACATTAGCCCGCACCATTAAAGCCGACGGCGTTACGACCAGCGTCAACACCGTGGCAAACCCCAAGCCGAATACAATCGCCGTCGACAGTTGCGACCACCATTGCATGGCCGGTGCACCGACGGATACTTCACGCGAGATAAAATCGATATTGACGCTCAACACCATCGGCATCAGCCCGAGGATCGTCGTAATGGTCGTCAACATGACCGGGCGCAAACGTTGTGCACCGGTTCGCAAAATAGCCTCGCGAATAGAACCCGTGGTTTGCTTTAAGCGGTCAAACGTATCGATCAACACAATATTATTGTTTACAACGATGCCTGCCAGGGCGATGACGCCGATCCCCCCCATCACAATGCCAAAGGGCTGGCTGGTAACCAACAGGCCGATGAAAACACCGATAGTCGACATGACAACGGCGGTTAGGATGAGGAAGGCGGAATAAAAACTGTTGAACTGGGTAACCAAAATAATCGCCATAATAAACAGCGCAATGCCGAAAGCCTTGCCGAGAAATGCCTTTGCTTTGTTTTGCTCTTCATCCTCGCCTTTAAAGACAACACGAATACGCGGGTCGAAATTTGCAGTAGGCAGCCAAGCACGAATAATTTTAACCATGTCATCGACGAGCACCCCTTCGGCGACATCGGCTTTGACGGAAAAAACACGCTTACTATCGCTGCGCCGGACCGTGCCGGTTCGTTGCTTGGCAATACGTTTTACAAAATTGCTGATCGGTACCAAGCCCTCGTTCGTACTAATGCGAATATTATCTAGCTCGGAAATGGTCCTGTACCGGCGTGGATAACGCGCACGCAATTCGACTTCATCATCGGAATCATCGGGCCGGTATTCGCTCATCTTGATGCCGGTGCTAACCATTTGAACCGCTTTGCCGATCAAATCAATATCCGCGCCGAACTTCGCGGCCTGCGCCCGGTCGACTTTTAACTGCCAATCGATACCTGGCAACGGCAGGTCGTCTTCAACATTGATCAACCCGTCAATGGATTCCAGTTTTTGCCGGAACTTGTCGATTGCCGGCGGCAATATATCGGGAAATTTCGAGGATAATTCAATTTGCACAGGCTTACCGATGGGCGGGCCTGCCTCTTGCTTGCGCGAATTAACATGAATGCCCGCTAAATCTTTCGTCCGCTCGACGGCTTCGGCCAAAATTTCCCGTGCCTTTCGGCGCTTCTTCCAATCGACAAACTCCAATGTGATCGTGCCGATAATATCTTCCGAATCTTGGGATACTTCCGCTTGGCCGATGCGGGTGTAAATCGTTTGAAACTCTCTCATGTCGAGAATTCTTTTTTCGACCTCACGCATCAATGCGTTTTTTTCATAGGCCGATAAATTGCCCCGCGCACGAACTTGAAGCTTGGCGAATTCGGGTTCTACTTTAGGAAAAAACTCTATGCCTTTGCCGAAATTGGCATAGACCACCTGAACGCCCACCAGCAAGAACACCGCCGCCATCAAAACCTTAAATGGATGATCGAGGGCTTTATTTAAGACCCGGATATACTGGCCGGTGCCACCGCTGATATCTTCGATCCGGCCCTTCTCGCCACCCGCCAAATTACGCATGGTTTGGGCATCCGCAACACCCGGCTTGCCGATATAAGCGCCCAGGGTCGGTACAAATACAAGCGCCATCATTAATGATGCCGATAAGGTCGCCACCAAGGTAATCGGCAAGTATTTCATAAATTCGCCGACCAAGCCGGGCCAAAACATCAGGGGTAAAAATGCCGCCAGCGTGGTCGCCGTTGATGCGATAATCGGCCATGCCATGCGTTTGGATGCTAAAGCATACGCTTTGATGCGTGGCTCGCCCTCGATCATTTTCCGGTCGGCATACTCCGTCACCACGATGGCACCGTCGACCAACATGCCGACGGCCAAAATCAACGCAAACAACACAACGATGTTGACGGTTAATCCAGCGGCCGAAATAACAAGGATGCCGGTGAGGAATGAACCCGGTATCGCCAAACCGACAAGGCCGGCCGTGCGCACACCGAGGGCGGCGATAACCACGATCATCACCAGTAAGATTGCCGCCATGACGTTATTCTGCAAATCCAACAGCATCGTCCGAACCTGCTTGGACTTATCTTGGGAATACGAAATTCGAATATTTTCTTTCAGGGTTTTGGGCCAGGACGCGCGCTCTTGAGTGATCACTTTCCGGACGCTTTCGATGGCCTCAATAATGTTGTAGCCCGAGCGCTTGGCGACTTCGAGGGCGATCGCGGTTTCGCCATTTACCCGAGCGAAACTTTCCCGGTCCTTATATGTACGCCGCACTTCGGCGATATCGCCGACACGCACAACTGAATCGCCATCCACCTTGATCGGCAGCTCTAAAATATCCCATGCATTTTCGAGCAAACCCGGAACCTTGATCGAGAACCGCCCCTTGCCGGTATCCTGCGCGCCGGCCGCCACAAGCAAATTACTGCGCTCAATAATGGTGATCGCATCGGCGGGCGATATGCCGTAACTTTCGACCTTGACCGGGTCGACTAAGATTTCGACCATTTCCTCCCGGTCGCCGGCGATATCGGCGGAAAGAACGCTGGTGATGCTTTCGATGGAGTCCCTTAAATCACGCGCCCGCTTGAGCAACTCGCGTTCCGGCACCGGCCCCGACAACGTCACTTGAATCACGGGGAACATAGCAAATGAAACCTCATGTACGGTCGGCTCTTCGGCTTCATCCGGCAGCTCTGATTTCGCCAAATCGACCTTGGCGCGCACATCGTTTAAGGCTAAATCCGCGTTGAAACCGGCCTCGTATTCGAGCGTGATATTCGCACCGCCCTCAAACCCCGAGGCGCGCATTTCTTTAACACCTTGGATTTTACGCAATTCCAATTCCATGGGGCGGATCAATAGCCGCTCAGCATCTTCCGGTGAAATGCCCTCGAGTTTCAATTTCACGTAAATCACCGGCATGTTGACATCCGGTTCCGCTTCTTTCGGGATCGAGATATAGGCGATCGTGCCCGCAATCAAAATCAAGGCGAGAGTTGCAAAGACAGTCCGAGACCGGCTGATGGCGGCATCAATGAGAGTCACGGCTTCACTCCGGCCACCGGTTGTGATGTTTCGACTGGCGCAAGTGAATTCTCGTAAATACTGCGCACTCGTTGTCCGGCACGGACGTACTCCTGGCCGACGGTAATCAAATTAATCTCTTCGGGCAGTCCCGCCACCCAGACACCGTCAGCCGTATCGGCGACCAAGGTAACCGGATGAAAAGCAACCGTATCGTCGGCCTGAACGGTCTTCACCCCAAGGGCTCCCTCTTTCGATAAAGTCAACACGGCCGGACTCATCAAGTGTGCCCGCACGCTTTCCGT
>CALINB010000228.1 GCA_938045325.1 uncultured Rhodospirillales bacterium
TGGCCAATTGGGGTCAAGCGGCCACACTATATGACAAACGGTTTTGCCGCATGTGGGAGTTTTATCTAGCTGCCAGTGAAGCCAGTTTTCATTATATGGATAATGTCGTTTTCCAAATCCAAATGGCAAAACGTCATGACGCCGTGCCGCTGGCCCGCGACTACATTATTGACCGCCAGCGCGAATCAAACCGAGAATACCGTACCCGATCAGGATCACAGGCCGCCTGACCGGCCCCGATATCGGTTTTTTTTCAGAAACTTTCGGTTATCCCATCTTCGCACGTTATTAACATGGGGTGGATAACTTATACTTGGCATAGTCTCAGCAGCCATGGCGACAGTAAGCATAGCAACAGCCGCACCCGACGAATCGACTGAATCAGGCGCCTCCTACAGAACGCTCCCGCACAACCTTGAGGCGGAGAAGGCGTTGCTTGGCGCGATTTTCGTCGACAACCGTGCCTATGAGCGGGTTTCAGACTTCCTGCACGCCGAACATTTCTTTCTGCCGGTTCATACGAAAATCTTCGAAGCCTGCGAACGCCTGATCGAACGCGGCCAAATGGCTGATCCGGTCACGCTGAAACCGTATTTCGAACAAAACGACATGCTTGCCGATATTGGCGGGCCGGCCTATCTGGTGGATCTCGCCGAAGCCGCCGTCACGATCATCAACGCCGGTGAGTACGGCCGCATCATCTATGACCTGCACCTCAAGCGCGAGCTAGTCACCCTCGGCGAAGACATGGTCAACCGGGTTTACAGCAATGAGATCGATGAAGGGGCCGCCCAGCAGATCGAAGTCGCCGAGCAGCACCTTTACGACCTCGCCACCGCAGGTGAATACGGCGGTGGTTTCGAAGCCTTTAAGGATTCGATCATTAAAGCCGTACAAATGGCCGAAGCCGCCCATAAGCGTGACGGGGCCCTCGCCGGCGTGACGACCGGCCTTGTCGATCTCGACAAATTGTTGGGCGGTCTGCATCCGTCCGATCTGATTATTCTCGCCGGCCGCCCTTCCATGGGCAAAACGGCGCTCGCGACCAACATCGCCTACAACGCCGCTTATTCGTATTTACAATCGAATGGTCAAGAAGGTGCTGTCGTCGGTTTCTTTTCGCTTGAAATGTCGTCCGAGCAACTCGCTTCACGCATTATCACGGAGCAAATTAATATTTCCTCCGATCGCATGCGTAAGGGTGAATTATCCTCTGATGAATTCAGCAAATTGGTTGTTGCCAGTCAGGAGTTGCACCGCGTTCCGTTTTTCATCGACGATACGCCCGCCCTCTCCGTGAGCGCGCTTCGGACCCGCGCACGGCGCCTGAAGCGTCAGCACAACCTCGGTATGATCGTGATCGATTACTTGCAACTGGTGAACCCGAGCCACGGCTCACGCAGCGACGGCCGGGTGCAGGAAGTCTCCGAAATCACCCGGGGCCTCAAAACCCTTGCCAAGGAATTGAACGTACCGGTTATCGCCCTATCGCAGCTGTCACGCCAGGTCGAACAACGCGATGATAAGCGCCCTCAGCTTTCCGATTTGCGCGAATCAGGGTCGATTGAGCAGGATTCCGATGTCGTCATGTTCATTTTCCGCGAGGAGTATTATCTGGAACGGGGTGCGCCGGCCCAAAGCCAGCATGAAAACGACGAACACTACATGAAGAAAGTCGAGCGGTGGGAGCAGCGCCTCATCGAAACCCGCAACTTGGCCGAAATCAATGTCGCGAAACAACGTCACGGCCCCATTGGCACCGTTAAGCTTCACTTTGAGGGAATGTACACACGATTTTCAAATTGGGATCACGGTCATTCTGACCAAACCTCAATGTATCGACCGCCCGAGCCGGCTGCCGCCGTCCCGCCACCGCCCACTGGAGGGTACTCTCAGCCTGAACCGCCGCCAGAATCGTCCGACGACGACATCCCCCTTTAAAAATCCTTTGACGCGCGCGCCTGCCCGGCCAAGGATACCTCATGACAAATTCAAAGACTTTCGGCGCTCGCCTCACCATTGATCTCGATGCGATTGTTGAGAACTACAAACTTCTACGTGGCACATTCACCGGCGAAGAATGCGCCGGTGTCGTCAAGGCGAATGCCTACGGCCTCGGTGCCGATCACGTTGCGCCGACCCTATACCAAGCAGGGTGCAAAACTTTTTTTGTCGCCCATCTGAATGAAGGAATTGCGTTGCGCGGCATCTTGCCGGAAGCCGACATTCATATTCTTAACGGCCCCCTGCCCGGCAGCGAAAGTTATTTCGCCGAACACCGCCTCGTGCCGGTTCTGAATAGCCTTGGTGCCATCGAAGCCTGGAAACATTTTGCACAATCTCAAAACGGGCGAAACATTCCGCCGTCAGATATTCACCTCGATTCCGGTATGTTGCGCCTCGGCCTGCCGCCGGATGAAATCAACCGGCTCATACAAGAACCCGAACGGCTCGACGGCGTCACGGTTAATTACTTCTTAAGTCACTTAGCTTGCGCGACCGAACTCGAGAATCCACTCAATCAACAACACCTCGAATCGTTTTTGTCGGATGTAAAGATATTACCGGAAACAAAAAAATCGTTTTGCGGCTCGTCCGCCATTTTCATCGGCCCCGAATTTCATTTTGATTTAGCCCGCCCGGGGGCCGCTTTGTACGGCATCAATCCGCTTCCCGGCCGGCCCAATCCGATGCGCCAAGTCGTTCGTTTGCAAGGGAAAATCCTGCAAGTGCGTGACGTTGACACCCCCCAGACCGTTGGCTATGGTGCGACACACCGGGTCACCCGGAAAGGAAAAATCGCTACAGTAGCCGTGGGTTACGCCGACGGCTTTTTCCGTTCTTTAAGCAATTGCGGTTGCGGATATGTCGGCGACATCCGAGTACCAATCGTGGGACGCGTATCAATGGACCTCATCACACTTGATGTTACCGAAGTCCCCGAACAGCAACTTCAAACCGGCAGGCTGATCGATTTGATCGGCCCCCACTACGATATCGATGCCATTGCCGAAGACGCCGGCACGATCGGCTATGAAGTCCTCACGGCAATGGGCTCACGTTACGAGCGTGTCTACAGCAGCAATAACGGATAACGGTAATGAATTTTCTCCAGCCGATCGGACGCGTGTTCCTTAATTTCCTTGCCGCCACCGGCAAGCTGAGCATGTTTACCGGTTCAGCCTTATTACACTGTGTGCGCCCGCCGTTCTATTTCCGCATCATCGTCCATCAGATGATCGAGATCGGGTATTACTCCCTGCCCGTCGTTGGCCTGACCGCCATTTTCACCGGTATGATTCTAGCCCTGCAAAGCTACACCGGCTTCGCTCGCTTCTCCGCCGAAGGCGCCATTGCCAATGTCGTGGTTCTCTCCATTACCCGTGAATTGGGGCCGGTGCTGGCGGGACTGATGATCGCAGGCCGGATTGGTGCCGCCATGTCTGCCGAAATTGGCACCATGCGCGTGACCGAGCAAATCGACGCCCTGACAACCCTGTCGACCAACCCGATGAAGTATCTCGTCGCGCCGCGCATTATGGCCGGAATCCTCATGTTACC